>CBDUPN010000009.1:0-39931 GCA_965369125.1 uncultured Aureibaculum sp.
TGTTCTGTGCATTGTCTGTTCCTATGTTTTGAAAGTTAATATCATACCATACCGTTGCTCCTAATGAAACCGGCGATTGATTGGTAATTATATTACCTGAAGTATCTTCTACACTGGTAATAACTTGTACCACAGGTTCTATGATGTTAATAGCAAATGTGTTTAAGAAAGTATAGATCCAGTCACCTCCAACGTTATTTCTAACTCTTACAGTAGCACCGGTCTCGTTATTCCCAATTAAACTATTACCGGGATTTAACGCGGTAAGATCCAATAATTTTTGATCCCAACCCAAGGTGTTCGAACTGTTTAGGTTACGTGCAGTAACTTGAGCCCCGTCTTTGGTAATTTTACTGTTAAAGAAGTTATTAGCAGGGTTTTCGGCATCTGAAAGGGCTGTAAAGCCGGCATTGCCATCCGCTCTAAATAACATTTGGTCTCCTACCCAACCAAGATCTCCTTCAAGGGCTGCAACACCTACCCTACCTTCAACAGGTCCCGAAGGTGGTGTTACAAAGCCGGTATAGTTAAAATCGACTTGATTGTTTGGCGAGTCTCTTACAGCAGAAAATCCATCAAAAGTTGAAATAAATTTTCGCGATTCGGTAGCATCTTCATAAACCAATACCAATGACCATCCTGCCGCTGCGCTTGTACCTTGTGAGGTGCTAATATTGGCAACAAAATAATTTCCGTTTGGATTAGTAATGGTGGTTACTATACTCGTCACATCTTTATAATAAATTTTATCAAGATTAACGTCTGCGATCAAATCCTGATAGACACCACCCGGTATTTTGAATTTCACTTGGTTTGGTGCCGGTGTTGTAGGCGCCGTATCTGCCCCCCAATATAATCCAGCATACACAACTCTATTACAGGCATTTGTAGAAAAATTAGCACTACTAGAATTAAATGTGCTTGGGTCTCCATCGATATCTACAAAGACCATATTTATAAAATTATTCTGTGTTGTCCCGTTGTATGGCGTATTACTGGTAGGTCCTAAAATAGAATTACCAATAATGTCTAAGTCACCATTTATACCAGCGGTTTCATATCTTTTAGCAAAAGGTACCGTGGTTTGTGCTTTGGAAAATAAAGGGAAGAATAGCAATGCCAGAAATAACAAAATTGTAAGATATACAAAAATGAACTTCTGAGAAGTCTGGGTTGATTTCATGTATATAAGTGTTTAGCGATTCGAAAACATTAAACGCTCATTGTTACACTTTTATTACACAATGCACCTAATATTATAATAAAAATTAAAAAAGGATATTTTTTGGATTAAATTTAAAAAGTTAAAAACTTTACTTATCGGGTAAGATTAGAAACGAGGGAAAGTGCCAGATAAAGTATAATGATCAAAGGAATCGCAACAAATTTAAATACCAGTAAAGCTATTAAAGACAGTACCAAAAATACTACTTCGATCATATTCTTTTTTAATGTGAAATTTTTCATTTTCAAGGAAAATAATTTCACATTGGCATGCATTAATAAACTGAGCACTACCGTGATAACAATTAAGAAGTATTTATTTAATATGAGTGTATTAATACTCTCATTATCATTATATTTCAATATTAAAGGCAATGCCAATATAAATAAGGCCATGGCAGGTGTTGGTAGTCCGATAAAAGACGTTGTCTGACGCGTATCAATATTAAATTTTGCAAGCCTATAGGCAGCAGACAAGGTGAGCAATATGCCAATAAACGGCAATAAGTGAATTTTAGTTCCTTCAAGTGTTAAGGAGGCCGTATCTTCAAAGGTGAGCCAGTTACCAATTTCACAGGAAAGGCCTTCCATCCAATCTTTATGAATCGATCTCATAAACAACTGAAACATAACAACTCCGGGGACTACACCCGATGTTACTACATCGGCCAACGAATCTAATTGCTTACCTAGCTCCCCGGTTACTTTAAGTAGCCTGGCTGCATAGCCATCAAAAAAATCGAATAATATCCCTATCAATACGAAAAATGCGGCTTCCACTAATCGGTCAGATACAGCTAACATCACGGCGATGGTTCCGGCCAGAAGATTTAATAAAGTGAGGATATTAGGGATAAACTTTTTGATAGTTTTTTGATTTTTAATTGTGGTAAATTTAAAGAAATAAACTATATTTTCTTTTTAATTGTTATGTTAATAAAAAATTAACATACTTTTTTATATTTTACCACGATGTATTACTTTAGCAATCGTGCTAAATATCATGAATTTTAATGTCAGGAACAACTTATACAGAAGATAATATACGGTCGTTAGACTGGAAAGAACACATCAGAATGCGGCCCGGTATGTATATTGGGAAGCTTGGAGATGGCTCTTCTCCCGACGATGGTATCTATATACTTATTAAAGAAGTAATCGATAATTCGATTGACGAATACGTGATGGGCGCCGGTAAAACCATCGAAATATCTCTTAAAGAAAAGACTATTACCATACGTGATTATGGCCGGGGGATTCCGCTAGGTAAAGTGGTTGATGTGGTTTCTAAAATGAATACCGGAGGTAAATACGACTCCAGGGCTTTTAAAAAATCTGTAGGTCTTAACGGGGTTGGTACTAAAGCAGTGAATGCCCTTTCTTCACATTTTAAGGTGCAGTCAATACGAGAAGATCAATCAAAAATTGCCGAATTCGAACAAGGAAATCTTGTGCTTGATGATAAAACGCTTCCCTCGTCACTCCGAAAAGGTACCAAGGTTAGCTTTACTCCCGATGAGACAATTTTTGGCAATTATAAATACCGCAACGAGTATATCATAAAAATGATTAAAAATTATGTATATCTAAATACCGGACTTACCATAATTTTTAACGGAGAAAAATATTACTCCGAAAATGGGTTAAAGGATCTACTCGAAGAGAATATTTCGGAAGATGATATGCTCTATCCTATCATACATCTTAAAGGAGAAGATATAGAAGTCGCTCTTACGCACAGCAAGACACAGTACAGCGAAGAATATCATTCATTTGTGAACGGACAACATACCACACAAGGAGGTACACATCAAAATGCGTTTAGAGAAACTATTGTGAGAACAATAAGAGAGTTTTTTGGTAAGAATTATGAACCTTCAGATATCCGTAAATCTATCGTTTCCGCTATAAGTATAAAAGTGATGGAGCCTGTTTTTGAAAGTCAGACAAAAACCAAGTTGGGATCAACAGAGATGGGCGGTGACTTACCAACAGTACGAACCTTTATCAATGATTTCATAAAGACAAATCTCGATAATTACCTCCATAAGAACCCAGAAACGGCAGAGCAAATACAACGAAAGATCATGCAGGCAGAGCGAGAGCGTAAGGATCTTTCTGGCATCCGTAAATTAGCACGCGAAAGGGCGAAAAAAGCAAGTCTGCATAACAAAAAATTACGCGATTGCAGGGTGCATCTCAACGAAATGAAAAAAGACAACCGGCTTGATAGTACCTTATTTATCACAGAAGGAGATTCTGCAAGTGGATCTATTACTAAATCAAGAAACGTGAATACACAGGCGGTATTTAGCTTACGCGGAAAGCCCTTGAATTCGTACGGTATGAGCAAAAAAATTGTGTACGAAAATGAAGAATTCAATTTGCTCCAAGCGGCATTGGATATAGAAGATGGTATTGAAAATTTGAGATATAATAATATAGTCATTGCTACGGATGCCGATGTTGATGGCATGCACATTAGATTGCTATTGATCACTTTCTTTTTACAATTTTTTCCTGAATTGATCAAAGAAGGACATTTATACATATTAGATACCCCACTTTTTAGGGTAAGAGATAAAAAGGACACCCATTATTGTTATTCAGAAGCTGAAAAGCAAGAAGCCATTCAAAAATTAAAGGGTAAACCAGAAATTACCCGTTTTAAAGGTTTGGGAGAGATCTCACCAAATGAATTTGCACATTTTATTGGTGATAGCATTCGGTTAGACCCGGTAATGCTCGATAAAGAAATGTCTATCGATCAGCTGCTAACATTCTACATGGGTAAAAATACGCCCGATAGACAAAAATTCATAATCAATAATTTAAAAGTTGAACTAGACCTGGTAGAAGATACATGATAGAAGAAGAAAACAACGGCTTAGATAACCAAAATCACCCCGAAGAGACCATCACGAAGGTAACCGGGATGTATAAAGATTGGTTCCTTGATTACGCCTCCTATGTAATACTAGAGCGCGCAGTACCTGCCATTGACGATGGTTTTAAGCCTGTACAACGCCGTATTATGCAGTCTATGAAAGACCTCGATGACGGGCGCTATAATAAAGTGGCTAACCTCGTAGGGCATACCATGCAATACCATCCACATGGTGATGCGAGCATTGGCGATGCTATGGTACAATTAGGGCAAAAGGAACTCCTGATCGACATGCAAGGTAATTGGGGTAATATTCTAACAGGTGATGGCGCTGCTGCCTCCAGATATATAGAAGCCAGGTTATCTAAATTTGCACTGGAAGTAGTCTTTAATCCTAAAACTACCAAATGGCAGGCATCTTATGATGGAAGAAGAAAGGAGCCTGTTAATTTACCTGTTAAATTTCCACTTTTATTGGCCCAAGGTGCAGAAGGAATTGCAGTTGGACTATCCACAAAAATACTTCCGCATAATTTTAATGAACTTATAGATGCCTCTATCAAGCATCTTAAAGGGCGAAGTTTTACATTGGTACCCGACTTCCTAACCGGCGGGATTGCGGATGTCACTAATTACAATGATGGGAAACGAGGTGGTAAGGTAAGAGTAAGGGCAAAAATTGCCCAACTTGATAAGAATACCCTTGTCATCAATGAAATACCTTTTGGCACTACAACAACAAGCTTAATAGATAGTATTTTAAAGGCAAACGACAAAGGCAAGATCAAGATCAAACGTATAGAGGACAATACAGCCGCAGAAGTAGAAATTCTTATTTATTTACCTGGTGGTGTTTCTCCCGATAAAATGATCGATGCCTTATACGCTTTTACCAATTGTGAACAATCTATTTCTCCTTTAAGTTGCATCATAGAAAACAATAAACCCATATTTATTGGAGTCTCCGAAATGCTAAGAAGGTCAACCGACCATACGGTTGAATTGCTGAAAATGGAATTGGAGATCCAACTCAATGAACTCGAAGAACAATGGCATTTTGCCTCTCTTGAGCGTATTTTCATAGAGAACAGGATCTACCGGGATATTGAAGAAGAAGAGACCTGGGAAGGTGTTATAAGCGCGATTGATAAAGGATTAAAACCTTATACCAAACATCTTAAAAGGCCGGTTACAGAAGAAGATATTATCCGATTAACCGAAATACGAATTAAACGGATCTCAAAATTCGATATTGACAAGGCCAAACAATATATCGAAGGACTTGAAGATAAGATTGCAGAAGTTAAAAAGAACCTTGCCAACCTGATCGATTATGCTGTTGAATATTTTAAAAATCTAAAAACAAAATACGGTAAAGGAAAGGAACGCAAGACAGAGATCCGGATCTTTGAGGACATTGTTGCCTCTAAAGTGGCGATGAAAAATGCCAAACTTTATGTAAACCGTGAAGAGGGCTTCGTTGGAACTTCGATGCGTAGAGATGAGTTCGTGACTGATTGTTCGGATATAGACGATATAATCGTGTTTCGGGAAGATGGTGTTATGATGATCACCAAACTTGATGCAAAGACCTTTGTTGGTAAGAACATCATCCACGTTGCAGTTTTTAAAAAGAACGACAAGAGAACAATTTATAATATGATCTACCGTGATGGTAAATCCGGGCCTACCTATATGAAGCGATTTGCCGTAACCAGTATTACACGTGATAAAGAATATGACCTCACCGCCGGTAATAAGCTTTCAAAGGTGCTTTATTTCTCGGCCAATCCAAATGGCGAGGCAGAAGTCGTTACCGTGCATTTACGAGCCGTTGGAAAAATTAAAAAATTAAAATGGGATATCGATTTTGCTGATCTGGCTATCAAAGGACGAGGCGTTAGAGGAAATACAGTTACTAAAAATACCGTAAAAAGAATTGAATTAAAAGAAAAAGGTATTTCGACCCTGAAACCGCGTAAAATATGGTTTGATGATACCGTACAACGCCTTAACGTTGATGGCAGGGGTGAACTACTGGGTGAGTTTACGGCCGAAGACAGATTACTCATCATAAATCAATCGGGCAATGTAAAGACCATAATCCCAAATCTATCAGCACATTTTGACGATGATATGATCGTGCTGGAAAAATGGATCCCTAATAAACCCATATCGGCCATTCATTATGACGGTGACAAAGAACGGTATTTTGTCAAAAGATTTATGATCGATAATCCCAATAAGGAAGAATTATTTATCACAGACCACCCTAAGTCTCAACTGGAAATTGTCGCTACCGATTTCAGGCCCATGGCCGAAGTGATCTTCTCAAAAAGAGATGCTGAAAATGAAATTGTAAATTTTGAAGAATTTATCGCAATAAAAGGTATTAAGGCTATTGGAAATCAGTTGACTAAAGAAAAAATAAAACAGATAAATTTATTAGACCCCTTACCATACGAAGAGCCTGAAGTAAATACCGTTGATGTAATAGACGAGGAAGAGATCAGTGCCGAAAATATAGAGTTACCAGAAGAAAAAAGTTCTGAAAAAAAAGAAGTTCCCCTAAAGAATATTGTACCACTACCGATCAAGAAAAAAGGTAAAAAAAATAAAGAAGATGACGATTCACAACCGACTCTTTTTTAATTAATATAGAAACAAATTCGGACTATATTATATCAGAAATCTAACAAGACGCCTTATCGCCTCTCCCCTATGGCTGATGGCTCCCTTGGCTTGTTGTGACATCTGAGCAAAAGATAATTCATGACCAGACGGTTTAAAAATGGGATCATAACCAAAACCCCCATGGCCTTGTTTATCTCTTAAGATCTCACCGGAACAGACGCCTTCAAAAAGATATTGCGAACCCTCCTTATTTAATGCTATTACAGTTCTAAACTGTGCACTTCTATCGTCGGTATTTTCCAGGTCAGCTAATAATTTTCGCATGTTAGCCTCGGGACTACAGGCATCTCCCGCATAACGGGCAGAATATACTCCCGGAGCACCATTTAATTCTTTTACTTCTAACCCGGTATCATCTGCAAAACAGTCATAACCGTAATGCTTGGTAATATAATCGGCCTTGAGCCTGGCATTTCCTTCCAGCGTTGATGCCGATTCTTCAATCTCCTCATAACAGCCTATATCTGCGAGGCTTAATAAGGTGATATGGGCTGGCATTAAGGCCTGAACTTCCTTTAATTTATGGATATTATGGGTTGCGAAAACGAGTTGATGCATAGTGACAAAATTAACAAAACTTAGGTAGATTCTACTCAGAATGTTAAGTCTTTAATTTTCGTTTAAAATCATAATTATCAATACTTTGTTCTAATTTCATTCAGAATTGTTTATTTTAGAATTATAAATACCAAAGCTTTTTGCAATAAGAAAACCACCATAAAACAAACCTTAAATTAAATCTCATGAAATCGATTTCCCTTTCCATTCTACTGCTATTCCTATCTTGTAATACTCAAGATCAACAAACAACTGTCGATGAGCAACTTTATACTTACGATGTTGAGGAGAGGATCAGCGAATTGAAAATTGAACTACCAATAACCACAAAACCTGTAGCCAATTATTTACATTCCGTTAAAACCGGAAATTTAGTATTTATGGCTGGTAAAGGTCCGCGGACATCCGAAGGAAACCTCGTTACGGGAAAAATAGGCACTGACCTTACTGTCGACCAAGGCTACAAGGCAGCAAGATTGGTGGCCATTGCCCAATTATCGGCGCTCAAAGAACAAATTGGCGATCTTAATAATGTAGAACAGATCGTTAAAGTTCTGGGTATGGTAAATGCTTCCGCAGAATTTACGGATCATCCCGAGGTTATCAATGGATTCTCAGATTTGATGGTAGAAGTTTTTGGAGAAAGAGGCAAACATGCCCGTGCAGCAGTTGGTATGGCATCCTTACCGCGCAATATCGCCTGTGAAATTGAAATGATCGTTAAAGTAAAAGACTAAGGATTTTTATTGATAAAAATTAATATCTACTTGTTGATTCACTTGGGTATTCCAACTATTATTTAGAAATTTAGACTTTCGAATTTTTAACTCATCTCTCAATAAATATGGAAATATTAGGAATAGACATAGGTGGTTCAGGTATTAAAGGCGCTATAGTGGATATCGAAAAAGGAACACTCGTATCTGAAAAACATCGCATTCCTACTCCCAAAGGTGCAAAACCTGAGGCCATTGCTAAAAAGGTAGCAAAAATGGTGGAGCATTTTAATTGGAAGGGTAAAGTAGGTTGTGGTTTTCCTACCATTATTTCACATGGCAAAGCATTGTCTGCCAGTAATATACATAAAAGCTGGAAAGGTGTACAAGTAGATGAGCTTTTTAAAAAACATACAGGGCTCGATTTTTTTGTTGCAAATGATGCTGATGTCGCAGGGATGGCGGCCATGACCTTCGGTGCAGGAAAAGGAAAAATGGGCTTGGTAATCATGATCACCATCGGTACGGGCCTTGGTTCGGGTGTGTTTTATGATGGCAAATTAATACCGAATTTTGAATTAGGCGTGGTGCCGTATAAAGCGTATAAACGATTTGAACATTATGCTGCCGATTCTGCGCGTAAACGGGATAAGCTCAGCTTTGAAGAATGGGGTAAGCGTTTTAATAAATTTCTAAAATTCGTGGAGCGTATCTTTTCGCCCGATCTTATCATTTTAGGCGGTGGTATGAGTAAAAAGATGCGAAATTTCGAAAAATATATCACAGTGGAAGTCCCTGTGATCCCTTCCCAATTTGAAAATGAAGCCGGTATTGTCGGTGCCGCTTTATTGGCAAAATAATAAGCCGATTTTCTCGAAATATCCATGATGCATATCATTGCACAATTCAGTTAGATATTGTACTTTTAATAGTTTAGAAATCAACTATATAAAAAGAAATAATTTTTAACCTAAAATTTAATGCTATGAAAAATGTTATGATCATCAACACAAGGCAATTATTGTTGATACTCTTTGCATGGTGTATGCTTATGCCTTTCACTTCCTGTAAAAAAGCTTCTGAAAAGGCAAGTGAAAAAATGATCGAAAAATCCATTGGCAATGATGCTGATGTAGATATTGATGATGAAAAAGTAACCGTGAAGACCGAGGAGGGCACCTTTACTTCAGATGCCTCTGCCAGAACCTGGCCATCTGCTATTCCGAATGAAATACCAAAATTCAAATATGGTAACATTATCAATGTGACATCACAAGAGGCTGAAGAAATGATGGGATGGATTGTCATGTTTGAAAATGTAAAGGAATCTGATCTGAAGAGTTATCAAGCAGATCTTGAAGCTAAAAATTTTAACATTAACAGTGTTACTTCCTATAATCAAGGAGGTTTACTCACTGCAGAAAAAGACAATATGGTCGTTACCGTAATGATTGGTGATGGTAATGCTTCTATAAATTTGGCTATCGAGAAATAATTATTAAGAGAACCCTAAAGTTCATGAATTCTATTAAACCAACACGCAACAAAATAATCAAGGCCTGCTTCGTTATGCTTTTCATGATTTTAAGTGGCTGTAGTTGGTATACCTCTAAAGTACCAATTTCTAATGATAGGGGGTCCCGTATTGACTCAAAGGCATTGGGAGGTTGGGCTATTGTTGAAAATGACTCATTAATGGCAGCAATAAATATAAAGGCATATAACGATAAAAACTATATGATCTCATATGTTGAGCTAGACCATGATGATAATAATATCGGTCTCCTGGAAAATTTTGCAGCACATCATTCAATAGTTAAGAATTTCGATTATATCAATTTAAGGATCCTCGAAGGTGAAGATATTGGTAAATTTTACATTATGAGATACGAAATTAAAGGTGATAGTTTGATCTTCTCAACCTTGGGAGCTGATTTTGACCAAGAATTTACTTCATCCAAAAAGTTTAAAAAATATATAGAAAAAAACCAGTTCAAGTTTAACGAATTGTTTTCGGATACCTTAAAATTCAAAAAATATGAATTAAATAGAATGAAATAGAGCTTTTATAGTCAATTTTATGAGTCGCATAAAAATTAAATTTTAAGATATTTTATTCATGAACAAGCATTTTAATGTTATTATCGCGGGTGCGGGAGGTATTGCAGAAGCTGCAGGACTTATACTCGCCGAATGGAGCAAGGTTACACCTACCCTATTCATTGGTAACCGCAGGCTTTCTAAAGCACAAAGAGTTGCCAAATGGATCGAAGACGGCAATACTAAGGATTGCCAAGCAAAAGGATTTCATTTACCTGAGGAAGGGTTTCCCGATGAAATGAAAAACATCCTGGAAAATGGCGATATTTTACTCGACTGCCTCCCCGGTAGCTTAGCACCAAAAATGGCTCAAATTGCGAAAGATTTCCACCTGCATTATGCCAATCTTACAGAATACGTTGCAGAAACCAATGAGATTATTGCCCTGGCAAATAATGCAAAGACAGGTTTTGTTTTGCAAACGGGATTAGCGCCCGGTTATATCGATGTGCTGGCACATAAATTATTTTTGGATTTTTGTAAAAACCATAAGGTAAACACCGTTGATAAACTCGAATTCAAGGTAGGTGCATTGACCGATCATGCGGTTGCACCCCATTATTATGGATTTACCTGGAGTCCGGTAGGTGTAGCCACAGAATACCTTAAAGATGCCATAGTAATCCGTAATTTTAAAAAAACCAACCTTCCGGCCTTATCAGAAAGGGCTTCGATCATTATTGACGGGATAACTTATGAAGAGGACCTTACTTCGGGAGGAGCAGCAGATCTGCCAGATAGCCTTTCTGGAAAAGTACGCAGTCTCGATTATAAGACCCTGCGCCATCCGGGACATTATAGCTGGGTACAACAACAACTTAAAAGTTTGACAACAACGAACGAACCGATAGCCGAATTACAAAAAATAATGCAAAATATAGTCCCTCATATGAACGACGACCAGATCATATTATATGCCGCTGTACAAGGTAAAGATGCCGGTGGCACTTTGCGGCGCCACGAAATTGCCAAACAGATAAAACCACAAAAAATTGGCAAACACACTTTGAGAGCTATTCAAACAACTACGGCGGTACCGCTATTGCAATCTGCACAATGGCTATTAGAAAAATCGCCTAAAGGTGTCATCCTCCAAAGCCAGTTAGATCCGGATCTTTTTTTAGAAGGTAATTATATAAAACCTATATATGGATCAGTTAATTAACCGGTCATAATGGTTTTTCTTAAATTAGCATTTTAAATTACTCAATAGATTATAACCCTTATGACCAACAATCCTTTGCAAAACTTAATTCTTATGAAGAAAATTTATACTACCTTACTATTATCGTTATTGATGATAGCCACCTATGCACAATCTGCAAAAAAAGATTATTCGGAGGCCTATAAGCTGATCGAAGTTTGGCTGGAAGCTCAGAAGGATTTTGAGCAATTCCCGGGCATAACCGCAATCGCTATTGAAGATCAGAATGTATTATGGACAGGCGGTTTTGGACTGTCAAACATAGATAAGAATACAAAAATGGACCCCTCTACCATTTGCAGTATTTGTTCAATATCGAAACTTTTTACGGCAGTAGCTATTATGAAATTGTATGATGAGGGTAAATTGCGGCTCGACGATGAGATCCACGATCTATTACCCTGGTATAATCTCCCACAAAAATATCCCGATAGCGGCCCAATAACCATCAGATCGCTGCTAACCCACTCTTCTGGATTACCGAGAGAATCTGATTTTGCCTACTGGAATGGCCCTGATTACCCTTTTCCCTCTCGGGAACAGGTCAAAGCCAAATTAGCAGAACAGGAAACCTTATACCCGGCTTCTACTTATTACCAATATAGTAACCTCGCACTAACACTTTTAGGTGAGATCGTTCAGGAGATTTCTGGTGTGCCCTATGATAATTTTATTCAACAAAATATTTTAACGCCACTTGGACTTCAGAATACACGTACCTCTTTACCAGAAGATCATTATGGTTCGAAATTAGCCATAGGTTATGGTTCAGTTAAAAGGAATGGTAAACGCGACAAGATCAATCTTTTCCAGGCCAAGGGCATAAAACCGGCCGCAGGCTTTTCATCCAATGTATCAGATCTGGGTAAATTTGCTTCCTGGCAATTACGCCTGCTCGATACAACCTCAGTGGAGATCCTTAAGCCGTCAACATTAAAAAATATGCATCGCGTTCATTTTACCGATCCTGATTGGAATACAACCTGGGGTTTGGGATTTGCAGTATATAAAGGATCAGATGGCAGTACTTGGGTGAGTCATGGCGGTAGTTGTCCTGGGTACCGTTCAGCCTTTTTGCTTAACCCAAAAAGTAAACGGGCCTATGTTGTCATGATCAATGCCAATGGTACCAATCCCTCAAAATATGCACGTGGAATGCACGATATATTGAAAAAGGCAGAATCAGACCTTAACAGTAAAGATGAAAATAAACGATCATTACAAGATTATGTAGGTTATTATTCTCAACAACCATGGTGGAGCGAAGTTTATGTAGGTAGCTGGAACGATAAACTCGTAATATTTGATCTGCCAACCGATAATCCGGCAGATGCCATGACCTTTTATAAGTATATTGAAGGGGATACCTTCAGAAGGATCAGGGAAGATGGTGAGCTTGGCGAAACGGTTACTTTTGAGCGTGATAAGAGCGGCACAATCGTTAATTACAAGGTTCATGGCTATTTCGCATATAAAATGAAATAAAAAAGAGGGAAAATTCCATTTTTTTATTAGGCTTGAAATTGTAAATTGCATAGCCTAAAAAAATGAAGCATGAATTTCAAACTCAGACCATGGAAAAGCAGTGATCTTAACGATCTGGTAAACTTTGCTAATAATCCGAAAATTGCGAATAATCTAACCGACGAATTTCCTCATCCGTATCTAAAGGAACATGGAAAGAAATTTATCAAAATGGCAACTAATGATAATCCTACCCTTATTTTTGCCATTGAAGTAGATGGTATTGCTTCGGGAGGTATTGGGTTGCATCAACAAACAGACCTACATAAAAAAAATATGGAACTTGGTTATTGGCTGGCAGATATCCATTGGGGAAAAGGTATTATGTCTGGGGCTGTTAAGGAGATAGTTGCATATGGATTTAAAACCTTTCCTATCAACCGAATTTATGCAAGGCCATTTGGAACCAATAAAGGTTCTCAACGCGTGCTAGAAAAAGCCGGATTTATTCAAGAAGGCAAATTCATTAATGCAATATATAAAAACGGACATTATTTAGATGAGTTGATCTATGCCGTTCGCAAAGAATAGATAAAAATTCAGCATTTTAGCAATGAACTCAAAAAAAACAACTAGCTATTTAATGATCTCTTTTTTCCTATTCCTTCATTTCAATGTTGCAGGTCAGTCGAATGATTTGCAAGATTCTTCAAGGATAAACTTAATTAGGGCGGCAAAAGAAATAATGAACTCTGCCTCATACTGCGCCTTAATTACTTTAGACGAAGAAGGACGGCCGAGGGTAAGGGTAATGGACCCCTTTAAGCCGGAAGGAGAACTTATTGTTTGGTTTGGAACGAATCCTAACAGCAGAAAGGTATCTCAAATTAAGAATGACCCGAGGGTAACTTTATATTATTTAGACAATGATGCCTCAGGATACGTCATGATTCATGGAATAGCTCAGCTTGTGGATGATCCCATGGAAAAAGAAAGGCGCTGGAAAGAGGAATGGAAGTCTTTTTACCCCAAAAAACCGGAGGGTTACATATTAATAAAAGTGGTTCCAGAATGGATGGAAATTATTAGTACTACACGTGGTATTGTAGGAGATAAGATCACATGGCAACCGCCAATAGTCTTATTGAATCTCAAGGAATAGAGAAAGTGCCTGTCATTCATAAAGTAAGAATACTTTTGCCGAATAAATAGAAGAAATTGTTGTATCAAAATTAAATCACACTTATGGAAACCATTCAAAATATATTAGACTTTGAACTGCTGAGTTATGGTAAGCATCAATTAAAGGTGGATATGCTGGTGCTAATATTAGCTATTATTTTAATAACTAAATTGATTCTATGGCTCATCAAGAAAGCCTTGTATCGAAGCAATAAGAATAAGAAATTAGATATTGGTACTACTTTCGCAATCTTTCAGATCATCAGATATATGGTCTGGATTATCTCCATAGGATTACTCCTAGAGACCATTGGCGTCAAAGTAACCTTGTTAATTGCTGGGTCGGCCGCGCTATTAGTAGGTGTTGGCTTGGGATTACAACAAACTTTTAATGATGTGATCTCGGGTATTATTTTACTCACTGAAAGGTCCATCAAGATTGGTGATGTACTAGAGATAGATGGGGATATAGTAATGATACAGACTATTGGATTGCGAACCTCCAAAGGCCTGAACAGGGATGATATTTCTATCATTATTCCAAATTCATTAATTACCACCAGTAAAGTGATCAACTGGAGTCATCAATCAAAGAAAACCCGTTTCCGTATTGATGTAGGGGTAGCTTATGGTAGTGATGTAGATCTGGTAATCAAAATTTTGGAAGAAAGTGCTTTTGAACATCCAGAAGTATCAGACCGTCAACTGGTTGAAGGGCGCCTGGTAAATTTTGGGAATTCCTCCTTAGATTTTCAACTATTGTTCTTTAGCAAGAATATTTTCAGGATCAGTAAAGCAAAAAGCGATATTAGACGGATCATCAATCGAAAATTCAACGAAAATAATATTACCATACCATTCCCTCAAATGGACCTTCATCTAAAATCAAATGATACCATTTAAAGTTCTTAGTTAGCTACGTCAAGGTTAAGATTTTGTTGTATAAAAAAATTTAAGCATAAAAAACATGCACCACCTTTGGTGATGCATGGCAAAATTGCTATGAAAATAATTTTGACTTAAAAACCTGTTCCCAGGTTTCCCTTTCCCTAATATTATAAAAACAATTAAGTGGTAAATTATCCTGACAAAAATATATATATTTTTCAATATTTTTATTATCTATCTAATTATCAATATTTTACACGACCTGAATAATAAATTATAAATAATAAAATTTACTATTAATCCTCTTTTATAACATCACAACGAATCGTATCTTGCATTAAAATCACTACAAATGAAACATGCCTATTTGCTACTATTCCTAATAATGACTTCCTGTTTTCGACCCAACTTGTCACCCGAGGAGACCCGGTGGAAGTCTCATGCCGAAAATGTAGAAATAATAAGAGATGATTTCGGCGTACCGCATATTTATGGTAAAACCGATGCCGATGCAGTTTTCGGTTTGCTATATGCCCAATGCGAAGATGATTTTAATCGTGTAGAACAGAATTATATCTGGGCAACTGGTAGACTGGCCGAAGTAGAAGGTGAAGAAGCATTGTATAGCGATTTGCGGGCCAGGTTATTTATGACCAAAGAAGAAGCTATTCATAACTATGAGACAAGTCCGGAATGGTTAAAAAAATTATGCAACGCTTTCGCGGATGGGATCAATTATTACCTCCATACCCATCCTGAAGTTAAGCCAAGATTACTCACCCACTTCGAGCCATGGATGCCTATGTATTTCAGCGAAGGTTCGATTGGTGGTGATATTGAATATATCCCTATTGATAAGATCAAAAGTTTTTATAAAGACAAAGAGCCGGAACTTGCAAGTGTAAAGAACGTAAAAGTTGACCAAAAAGAATTGGCCTATACCGAACCCGCTGGTTCTAACGGATTTGCCATTTCGGGAAAACTTACAGAATCCGGCAAGGCGATGCTGCTTATCAATCCGCATACTTCTTTTTTCTTTAGAGGGGAAGTGCATGTCGTTAGTGAAGAAGGCTTGAATGCTTATGGTGCTGTCACATGGGGTCAATTTTTTGTTTACCAGGGTTTTAATGAAAAAACAGGCTGGATGCATACCTCTACCTATACAGATTTTATGGATGATTTTAAAGAAACCATCATCGAAACCGACAATGGTTATAAATATCAATATGGTAATGAGCTAAGGCCTGTGTTAAGCAAAAATGTTACTTTGTCCTTTGTGGACGGCGATGAACTTAAAGAAAAGACCTTTACCATGTACCATACCCATCATGGACCCATTACACGAGCTATAGATAGTAATTGGGTGGCTACAGCCATGATGTGGGATCCAGTCAACGCCTTGATACAGTCGTTTACACGTACCAAAATGAACGGGCACAATCAGTTTAGAGAAATGATGAATATGCGTACCAATTCGTCTAATAATACGGTTTACGCTGATGCGGAAGGCAATATTGCCTATTACCATGGTAATTTCATTCCCAAACGCGATATCCGATTTGACTATTCAAAACCTGTAGATGGTAGTGATCCTGCAACCGACTGGCAAGGTTTACATACGGTTGATGAAAATATTACGGTACTAAATCCAGACAACGGATGGATACAGAATTGTAATTCAACCCCTTATTCTGCTGCGGGTAAGTATAGTCCGAAAGTCGAAGACTACCCATATTATATGTCTAAAAATATTGAGAATTTTAGAGGTGTACATGCCATCCGTTTGTTAGAGAAAGCTTCAGACCTTACCCTTGATAAGCTTATTGATCTGGCCTACGATCCTTATCTGCCGGCCTTTGAGATCGTCATTCCAGGTTTGGTGGCAGCTTATGATGCCTTGCCCAATCCACAATTAAAAGAGGCCATTGAAGTATTAAGACAATGGGATTTTGCCGTATCTACATCATCCGTTGGAATGTCTTTAGCACATTATTATACACTCAATTACCTGATCGATGGAACCTTGCCTGAAGGTCTCAATGACATGGAAAAAATAAACTATATAGCTACCAAATCACCTCCTGCGGAGCGACTTCATTTTTTACAAAAGACGCTGGCCCAATTGAAGGAGGATTTTGGTACATGGCAAACCCCATGGGGCGAAATAAACCGCTATCAGCGTTTAAATGGTGATATAAATCTCATCTTTAACGACGACCTCCCAAGTATTCCGATTGGCATGGCCTCTGGACGGTGGGGTGCCCTGGCTGCCTATGGCATGAGAAGCAAACAAACAACTAAACGCATTTACGGTACTCGTGGTAATAGCTTTATTGCGGTAGTAGAATTTGGAGATACTGTAAAAGCTAAATCCTTATTAGCCGGTGGTCAGAGTGGTGATCCTTCCTCGCCACATTTTAACGACCAGGCACAGCGGTATGCCGATGTACAATTTAAAGATGTAGCCTATTACAGAGAAGATGTAGAAAAAAGAGCTCGAAAAAAATATCACCCGGGAGAACAAAAATAGAAACCACCATTAGACCATTCATAAAAAAGGCCCTTAGAGTTTGTATACTTTCTTAGGGCCTTTTAATTGAGTGAAATTGGGTCTTATCACAAATTATTATATGTGATGTTTTATTTATACTTCGGGACTTTCCAATAAAACAGCATCAAAATCAACACCTTCAATTGGTTTTAGAATTTCTTGTGAAGCATCCCATTCGATCTTTCTTCCCAATTTCCATGATAATCCGGCCATATGCGAAGTGATTGCTTCTTCAAAGCCTTCCTTAATGCCACAACTTAATACACCTCCATTTTTTATCACACTTAACCACTCTCGTAAATGTAAAAAAGTAGAATCTACACGCATACCGTCTATATATGTCCACATCAATCCTTTATCTGCAAAATACTGGGATGTTGCCGACGAGATGGCGTCGGGTACATTGGCACCCGGGTCATATTGAAATATCGGTGTTGAAGGTCGCATTTTGCCGGCTTTGATCATCTCTTTATATTTGGTTGATTGTCCGTCGGGCCAAATGGTAAGGCGGTTGCCCAATTCCATGGTGCCATCATGTCCCATGAGGTAGGTCGGCCTGTTAAATCCGTTACCTAAGGTTGCACTATAAATAAAGGTCATCCCTTTTTCTTTACCAGGTGTTTGGCTGCTTCCTAAACTAAACTCTGGAAACTCCATATTTACCTGTAAAACATCGGGTACATTACGACCATCCCGATGAGTATAGATACCTCCAGAAGTACTTATCGATTCTGGAATACCCATATTCATAACACAGTTTAAACGGTCATAATCATGGCTTAAAAGATCACCTGACAATCCTGATCCGTATGCCCACCATTTACGCCATCTAAAAAAATGGTTCTTGTTAAAAGGTATTTGAGGTGCAGTGCCTAAAAATTGTTGCCAATCGATGGTTTGTTCGCTGGCTTTTTCATGTATATCATAATTCCAGGCACCATTATCATCATTCCGGTTGGTATTGGTTTGTATAACAGAAACATGACCTAAGGTACCTTTATTAACCACGTCCTGAGCTGTTTTAAAACTCAAGGTTTGCCTGTGCTGATGCCCAACCATTAATTTGGCCTTAGATTTTTGGGCAGCTTCTCGCAACCTGTAGGTCTCCTCTACCGTATGTGTCATAGGTTTTTCTACATAGGCATGTACCCCATTTTCGAGTGCTTCTATTGCCATTGGAGCATGCCAGTGGTCGGGCGTGGCAATAATAACAGCATCTACCTTGCCACTTCTAATCATTTCCTGATAGGTACGATAACGTACTACCGGATTATCAGGTGTATTGAATGAATCTATAACATTTTGAGCCCGTACATCAAAAACATCGCAAACCCCTGCAAGTTTTACATTTAAGGTATCCTGAGCCATAAAATCTTTTAAGGCGCTGTGTTTAGGGTTTTCTTCAGCTGCCTTTTTCATAGATTCCAGCCATTCTTTGGTAGCGAATCCCAAGGCCCGGCATAATTGTTCTCCTCGTATACCAAAACCAATGATACCCACCCGTATAGGGTCGCCACCTATACTTGGGACAGCTGAAGGTAAGGTAGGTTCTATATTTAATTGTTCTAATATTTCTGAACGCTTTTGGCTTGTTGAAAGGCTATTGGCCGCTCCTGCCCACCAAATGCCTCCAAGGATCGGCAAACTACCCAAGCCTTTAATCATATCACGTCTTGTCCATTTCATAAGTTTATGTTTTAATTGCTTTTTTTCTATTTAATATACGTTCGAGCCCAAAGTAATTACCTGTTGGCATTTGGTAAATCACCAAACAAGCAGCCAATTCTATAAGATTTTTGTTTACGAACCAATAACTACCTTCTACATTAACCTGGGTAAGCCATGGAAAAGAAGGATGCGCGAGGTAATAAAGGGCCAGTAGTCCGACACCAATAAATGCGCCTTTTTTCTCAAAAATTCCTAGTATTAGCGTAATACCTACAACAATCAATGCGGCCATATTCAATCCATCCACCCAGCCTATCAAGGCCTCACCGGTAAGTGCTGTAAAAACAGGTTTTAAAGGGCCTTGTGCCGAAGCAAGGTAGCCAAAAGATGTCCAGTCGGGATTATAGATCTTGATAATCCCTTCATATAAAAAGTGCCAGCCTATAAAGATTCGCATGAGAACCACACTGTCTTTTAGCTCCCAAAATTTTTTGTTTTCGTTCATGGTAAAGGTGTTTATTCTACAAAACTAGTAGTCTGTTATATAATTAAGTATGATTTTTATCAGGGAATCTACGATCAATCCACTGAATTATAATTAATTATCAACATCTTGTTAAAGATAATATAATAATACTTAAAAGCTGTTTTTTTGATATCCCTGCCCTGACCTTAAAAAGCATGAGTTTCGCACCCTTTCAATAATTTTATGTAATTTTAAATCAATAGTAATTAAAATAGTACAACTACCCAATGGTCCAGTCTTATAAGCAACAATATAACATCCAAGATAAATACGATACCATCATTATTGGTTCGGGTATGGGCGGCTTATCGGCCGGTGCCATCCTTGCCAAAGAAGGTCAAAAAGTATTGATCTTGGAAAGGCATTATACAGCAGGTGGATTTACCCATGTGTTCAAACGCAAAGGTTACGAATGGGATGTTGGCATACATTATATTGGTGATATGCAACGGGAGAGTCCAATGAAAAAACTATTCGATTATATTAGCAATGGCAAATTAAAATGGGCTGATATGGGAGAGGTGTACGACCGTATTATAATCGGCAAAAAGCATTATGATTTTGTGAAAGGCGTCGAAAATTTTAAAAAATCTATAAAAAGACATTTTCCTGAAGAACAAGGGGCTATTGATAAGTATGTAGACCTTGTATTTAAGTCTAATAAAGCCATGGGTCGATTCTATATGCAAAAAGCCCTTCCCTCTTTTTTACGGAAAACCGTAGGAAGATGGTTGCGGAAAGGATACCTTACCTATGCCGGTAAAACTACCGACGAAGTACTCCGTTCGCTAACAAAGAATGAAACGCTTATCAAAGTTTTAACAGGACAATATGGTGATTACGGCCTCCCTCCCAAACAGGGCAGTTTTGCCATGCACGCATCAGTAGTAAAACACTATTTTAACGGGGGAAACTTCCCCATAGGAGGTTCATCCCAAATAGTCGCAACGATCGATCCCGTAATAGAAAAAAAGGGTGGTACGATTTTGATCAATGCCGATGTGGATAAGGTTATTGTCGAAAATAATAGGGCTATCGGGGTACGCATGCAAGATGATACCGAATTCTATGCAACGAATATCATTAGTAATGCGGGTATTTTTAATACCTACGAAAAGCTCCTTACCCCAGAAGTAAGAGAACAACATGGGCTTTCCCTGCTATTACAAAAACTAAAACCTT
The DNA here is from genome assembly GCA_965369125.1 of uncultured Aureibaculum sp. Classification (GTDB taxonomy): domain Bacteria; phylum Bacteroidota; class Bacteroidia; order Flavobacteriales; family Flavobacteriaceae; genus Aureibaculum. The sequence goes on from CBDUPN010000009.1 coordinate 20,845, forward strand.
CTGTAGCCCATGCCTGTTTGTATATAGGTTTAAAAGGTTCTCCAAAAGACCTAAAATTACCCAAGACCAACTTATGGATCTACCCTGAGAAAGGAGACCACGATAGCTGTGTAGACAATTATCTTAAAGATATCAATGCCCCTTTCCCTGTGGTGTATATTTCCTTCCCTTCAGCCAAAGACCCCGACTGGACTAACCGATATCCCGGCCATAGCACTATCGATATCATAACCTTGGTACCCTATGAAACCTTTGCCCCTTGGCAAGGAAGTAAATGGATGAAGAGAGGTAAAGAATATGATGATTTAAAAGAAAAAATTTCCAACAGGCTTATAGATCATCTCTACGAACAACAGCCTCAAGTAAAAGGTCATATAGACCATTACGAGCTCTCTACCCCACTTACTACACAACATTTTATCAATTATAAAAAGGGAGAGATCTATGGCATAGAACATAGCCCGGCGCGTTTTACACATGATTTTCTCATCCCTCAAACGCCTGTTAAGAATTTTTACCTTACCGGACAAGATATTGTTACGGCAGGTATCGGGGGAGCTCTCTTTGCAGGTCTCTTGACTGCCTCTGCCATGACCGGTAAGAATTTGATGAAAAAAGTAATGAAATCATAAATTTTATATTATGTCAAAAAAAACCGGACTTCTCATCTTTTTTGTCATCCTAAAATTCATACTTCAATATTTCGCCATTGATTCTGGTTATGAATTGCATCGCGATGAATTTTTACATTTAGACCTCGGCAAGCATCTGGCTTGGGGATACCAATCCGTACCACCAATTACCGGTTGGATTTCCTATATTATTCTCCTACTCGGAAATTCGGTGTTTTGGGTAAAATTTTTCCCGGCATTGTTTGGTGCCTTAACAATGGCGGTGGTATGGAAAACCGTCGAAACCCTAGGCGGCAATTGGTTTGCCTTGATACTAAGTGCAGTTGCGGTGACCTTTTCGGTATTATTGCGTATCAATACTTTGTATCAACCAAATTCTTTGGAGTTTTTATGTTGGACTCTCATATTCTATGCTGTGGTTAAATATATCAGTACCGAAAATAACAAATGGATATGGCTGGCAGCACTTTTCTTCGTCATTGGATTTTTGAATAAGTATAATATATCATTTCTACTGGCAGGTTTGATCCCAGCCTTACTGCTCAGTGAGCATCGTAAAATCTTTTTAAATAAACATTTTTATCTGGCTTTTTTGGCAGCCATCCTTATGATTAGTCCTAATCTCATTTGGCAATATCAGAACGGGCTTCCGGTAGTACATCATTTAGAAACACTTGCCAATACCCAATTGATCAATGTCAACCGGTTCGATTTTTTAAAGGAACAATCACTTTTCTTTTCAGGGTCGATCTTTGTGATCATCATCGCCTTTATTTCATTTTTTAGCCATACACCTTTTAAGAAATACAGGCTGTTCTTTTGGTCTTACATCTTTACCATCGCTATTTATTTTTACTTAAAGGCAAAAGGCTATTATGCCATTGGCCTCTACCCCATCTTATTGGCCTTTGGTGCCGTATATCTCGAGAAATTACTGAGCAAAGGCTGGTGGCGTATGCTACGGCCTGTGGTTATTCTTATCCCCATTTTATTGATGATACCCATGTCGCGCATTATGCTACCCATCTTATCACCCATGGAGATCATTGCAAAAAAAGAGGTGTTTCAGAAATTCGGGTTGCTGCGATGGGAAGATGGAATAGACCATGACCTTCCTCAAGATTTTGCCGATATGAGAGGCTGGAAAGAATTGGCAGGCATCGTTGATAATGCGTTCGACAGTATAGTCGAAAAAGAAAAAACCCTTATACATTGCGATAATTACGGTCAGGCGGGGGCTATTAATTTTTACGGTACCCAAAAATATGCCGAGGCCCTATCTTTTAATGCTGATTATATCAACTGGTATGAGCTAGATAATACAGAATACAAACATATCATATTGGTAAAGTACCGATTAGATGATGATCCAAACAGGGAGCAAGAAAGGCCGCTTTTTGAAGACATAACGGTGCTTGGCGAGATTACCGACCCGTATGCCCGGGAAAAAGGAACCCGTGTCTATTTATTAAAAGGCGCTAAATTGTCTATTAATCAATACTTTAAAAATGAAATAGAAGATAGGCGCAATAACAATTACTAAACATACAATTTAGTTCCCAACGTATCGTTTTACTTTCAGTAAGATCTAATTGTTATAAGGCACAACCATGGGTATCAAGCATACACTTTTTTTTATTGTTTTTTTATCTTCATTCATATGGAGTTGTGATAGTGAATCGCCCGACCTTGAGATTGGATTTATGGAAGGTAAAGTTAGTATTGGACCTCTTTGTCCCGTAGAAAGCGATCCACCTAATCCCGATTGCCAACCTGACGAGGATACATATAATGATTGGCCAATAGCGGTTTATAGAGCAACAGATACCCGTAAAGTGTTAAATATTATTCCCGATGCAGAAGGAAATTATATTGTAGACCTACCAGAAGGACGTTATATTGTCGACCTTGAAATCGAGCATCGCTTCGATAAGAATTTACCTGCTATTGTGGATATCAGCCCGGCGAAAACCCTCATCCTCAACATTGAAATCGATACCGGCATCAGATAAATGAGGTACGAAAAGCATCAATATTTTTTAGTTCATAAACTTTGTTTTGCATCACTAAAGTTAGGAAAGGGTTAGATACTACCTTTTCGGTTATCCCAAATTATAATAACCACCTCAATTGTAGAATTCTGCGCTTTACCGAATCACTTCTCCAATATAAATTAGATACTATGGCCCTAGGACAAATGGCCTCCTAAAAGTAAATGCATAAAAAAACCTAATATCGCAAATGGGTATACGATATTAGGCCTTAAGGATGGTTAATCGAACAAAGCCATTATTCAACATCGTCCATTTTAATGGCTACATTACAAACATTTTCATTGATGGTAGTGTAATAGCTAACTTCCCCATTCTTATCTCGCCCAAAAACTATGGTTTGTGGTTGGTCTTTCATATAAAAAGCACATTCTGTTTGTGGTATATACGTGTATTTAAGTCCACCTTGCGTTGTAAATATCAGGTTTCTTCCATTATTAGACACTTCACATATGGTGCCGTTCTCTTCAGATACATACATGCCGCTATATTCATCTAATAAGGAAGGTTCTAAAACTGCAACCTGACGGTTAGCTTTTTTAGGTTCAAAAGAATCCAGTATACTATACCATTTACCGTTTTCTTTAATATATACACTAAGTCCTGAATAAGACACTGTACCCGATTTATGATCTTTTAAGGTTTCAAAATCATACTTTTCTGATGAAAAGACAAGGGCAGTACGCCCGTCATCAGTAAAATGGATGAAAGGATCTCCCAAGACCTCATAGCGAGTATACTTTATATTTTTAAATTGTTCTTGCACACTTTTGATAGCATCTTCGAGCGTCGATTCTTCCAATTTCTGATTATAGATATAATTTGTTTTCCCTTTTTTGGGATAAAAATCGGTAATGGCATCAATATTTTGGTTGATCAGTACGAGTTGAGCAAATTGCTCCATATACTGTTTGATTTCCTTTCTATCTGCATCGTACTTATCTGTAGGCTGTGCAGACAATGCTGTGGCCCCAACAATGAGTAAGGTAACCATTAATAAAAGCAATCGTTTCATAGCGCATAATTTTTAGTTAATAATTATTTTAAGGATCTCAGTTTGGTGAAATCATAAGGCGGGTTGTAAGCATATCAATTCACTCATAAAAAATACTGCAAGCAGAAATTTCTGAGATCAATGCCATAAGTTAATCAATCGTATATCGAAAAGCAATGATATTCGTCAGTCGGCAAGTTAAAAACCACAATTTTAAAGATGTTCTTATTTCTGAGTAATGTTAATGTTACTCGTCGGTTTAGATAGTATCCAGATATGGCCCTATAATTACAATGTGTAAGTTAAATAGAAAAAAGCATCTCCCCCCAGAGATGCTTATTGTATTTAGCTATAAAAAATATTTTAAATGTTTTTTCTTCATGCACGTATAAATAGTAGAATGATTTCATGTGTGCTTCTATATATAAAACAACTAACGTATAAAAAATCCTAAAAAAAATAGAAGTTTTTTGTTTTATACTAATAATATCAGAAAAAAAGTAACTTAGATGCCATAACCAATTGAATGATTAAATATGAACTTTATTAAAAAAATGGGGCTAGGATATTTTCTGATGCTCCTACTATGCGTTATTATTATTGGCTTCGCAGAGTATATATTTATTAACGGAGATCAAATGCATGGCTTGTTTATTGGTCTTTGGGCTCCTATGCTAATAGGGATAATGATATTCTTTAAACTGGTCGAGCATGGCAGCAAATGACATACTCATCTATTTTTCAATATTCGTAACGATTTGCGTTGCCCTATGGGCGATCTTTGTAATATGGACCTTTGATAAGCTTAAATAGTAGAATTTTACGAGATCAATTTATAAAGTAAAGTAATCGATTACTATGCCTTTGTTTCGTATATTGGATATATTTTATAATTAAGAAATTACTTTCGAGTTGATATAAAACATTTCTTAGTGTATATTGTTATGCTGATGGTCTTCTAAAGCGTGCAAATTTTTATAGTAAATGGAGTATTATTTTACTTAATAAAAAGTAACTTTATCTTTTAAATTTACATGGCCACTAAGATTACCTACCAAATCAATGAACACTTATAAAACTACCATAAGCATCTTATTGATGCTGTTTTTATTTCATAAAGAGAATAATGCTCAAGCTACCTATAAATCGAATCAATCAAATGAACGGCCTTCTTTCGTAGCTGCGATGTTGCCAGAAGACCCTATAATAGATGGTGATGTTCTCGAAGATGGTGCCTGGAAACTCATTAGCCCCATCGAAAACCTTACGCAGATAAAACCACAATTTGGGGCGGAAGCCTCTGAAAAAACCATGATCAAGGTGGCCTACACTAAAAATATGTTTTATGTAGCCGTGGTATGTTATCATAAAAACCCACAAAATATTGTTGTATCCGACTCACGGCGTGACGCCGATCTGAGTGATGAAGATAGTTTTTTATTCATAGTTGATACTTATAACGACCAGCAAAATGGTTTTTTATTCGGAACAAATGCTAATGGCATGGAATACGATGCCCAGATAGATAATGAAGGTCAGGGAAATTTTAATGCGAATCGCCAACAAGGTGGAGTAATAGGAGGCACTAATATCAATTGGGATGCCTCTTGGGAAGTAAAGTCTCAAATAGGAGATTATGGTTGGAGTGCCGAATTTGCCATACCACTTCGCTCCCTGCGTTTCGCAGCCGGCAATAATCAAACCTGGGGAATTAATTTTCAACGCAACATCAGTAAGAATAGTGAAACTGCATACTGGGCATCTTTACCAATAGGGTTTGACATGAAACGATTATCTCTGGCAGGAAAAATGCACGGTTTACTGCTAAAAAATCCCGGAAATTTGAAGGTGATGCCTTATGTTTTAGCTCAGTTCGTAAATGATAAGTCGGTTAACCCCAATCAAACCAATTCGGATTTTGAAGCCGGTATAGATATCAAATATAGTATAACTCCGGGGCTGACGCTTGATCTAAGTTACAATACCGATTTTGCTCAGGTAGAAGTTGATGATGAGCAAGTAAATCTGGATCGATTCAACCTGTTCTTTCCCGAGAAACGACCTTTCTTTCTGGAAAATGCAGGACAATTTACTGTAGGTAGCCCGGGAGAGGTTGACCTGTTTTTTAGCCGTCGCATTGGTATTGGAGATGAGGGCGATCTTGTTCCCATTATAGGAGGCGCACGGATTTCAGGAAAAGTTGGACAGACAAATATAGGAATGCTAAGTATGTTTACCGATGATATTTCCAATTTAGGTATTGAGAAGAATAGTTTTAATGTGGCTCGTGTTAACCACGATTTTTCGACAAGCAGATCATCTCTAGGAGCTGTCTTTATAAACAGGACCGGTTTAGGAGATACTCCTGATGATTATAACCATGTATTTGCTGCCGATGGTAAATGGGGATTGGGGAAAAAAGCGCAACTCACGGGTTTTGTTGCCAAAAGTACTACCCCCGGCATCGACGATAAAGACATCGCATTTAAGCTAAATGCAAATTATAACTGGGACGGCTGGAACCTGAATGCCGGTTATACAGAAGTTGGTGAAGGATTTAACCCTGAAGTTGGTTTCTTGCAAAGAACAGCGTTCCGAAAGCCTGAATTTTTAATTTTTAAAGCATGGCGTCCAAAAAACATGGGAAAATTATTAGAATTAAGGCCGCATGTTTCCTATAGGAGTTATTGGGATTTTGATGACCAATTAGTGACCAGTTTTTTACATATTGACAATCATTGGGAATGGAACAGCGGATTTGAAGTGCATACCGGCATCAATTTTACTTCAGAAGGAGTTCAAGAGGCATTTGAACTGTCTGGTGTGGTTATCCCTATAGGAAATTATCATCATAAGGAATTGCAACTTATTGTCATGACCAATCAGAATAAGGCGGTATCTTTAAGCACCAGTACTTACATTGGCGGTTATTTTGGAGGTAACCGGATTGCGAATAGTGGCACCTTAAAATTACGTTTGGGCGATAAATTCAATTCGTCATTTTCTTTAAATCATAATGATATCAGGTTGCCCAATGGAAATTTTACCGCTATTGTTAGTGGGGCGCGACTGTCATATTCGTTTACGCCGCGAATGTTTGTACAGAGCTTGGTACAATATAATAGCATTTCTAATATAACTTCGGTAAATGCCAGATTTGGCTGGTTACAAAATGCCAACAATGGTTTATTTGTAGTACTGAATATCGTGAAGGATAAAGATCTTTTAGATGGTTTGAATAACCAGAGTATCACCTTAAAATATACCCACCGCTTCGACCTGATGCGAAAATAGCCAAAGATAGCTCAATCACTATGTGTAACATTAGTAACTGTTTTTCAATAGTTTAACGATAATTTTAACACGATTTTTATTGACAAGTAAAATTTTATGTTGTATATTTATCCGTTATGTTAACTCTAGATAAAATAAATAACGAGGCAATTCTTAAAGAATCGGTCGAGTATTTGGAAAGAAGTGGCTATAAAAACATCAAGGCAGATTTAGCCGGGTATGAGCATCCAAAATCATATCATAAAGTGGGAAGTGACGTTCATTTGGGTCCAGATATTGAGGCCGAAAATAACGGCGCAAAGCACTATTTTGAGATATGCGTAAAATCGGATGCCCGGCAACAACTAAAATCTAAATGGAAATTTTTAGCTACGGTTTCAAAAATGAAGGACTACAGGTTCAAAATTATTACAAGACGTGGGCATTTTAAATTTACACAGGAGATGATGAATGAAATGCACTTGGATAACCATCCGATCCGTTTATAAGTGACCCCGCTGAAATTAGCCTGTTACTAAAATTTGTTCAATTGCATCTATTTTTTTAGAAAGCAATAGGAAAGCTATATATGTTTTTAAATATAGAATGTAATAATAGCCCAACCTTTCTTTTCAGAGTTTTAACTAAGTTTAATTATTGATAGACAATAATTTAAATAATAAAAACCATTTTAATATTAGTGCAATTCATATAATTGTTGTAATTTGACCGCTTATGACTACTACAGACAAAACAAACGATTCCCTATTAAAAGACTCCGTAACTTATTTAGAAAAAAAAGGATTTGAGAACATCAAAGCCGAAGTTGACGGTTACGAAACTCCTAAATCATATCTCAAGGTTGGAAGTGATATTAGTATTACTCCAAATATTGTAGCAGAACGTAACGGGACTAAACATTATTTCGAGATAAGCTTAAAATCTGAAGAGCCAACACTATTGAAATCCAAATGGCAATTCCTGGATACTTTTACTAAAATGAAAGATCATCGTTTTAAAATTATTACACGTCGTGGGCATTTTAAATTCACACGTGAAATGTTAAATGACCTTCATTTGGATAAGGAGCCAATACAGTTATAATAGCATTGCTATTCTAACTCTTTTACCATAAATGTCAAATCGATAAAGATTTTAAATTAAATACTGTTATTATTGCTATTTTGCGGGTTGCCAATTCAAAATTTATTCTTGATTGAACATGGTTTAACATAAAAGCATCACTCATACTATATTTTTTATTGTTTGTTATATAAAACCACCGACTACCTTAAAACCTTGAAAAATTTTTCTGTTTTATTAAAAATAACCCAATTAACCTATTAAAATTTAAAAATGTATCTTCGCCGAAATACTTCAAATTGGATATTACAAACCCTTTAGTTTTTGGCGTTCCTTGTTTTATAGCTTTTATACTATTAGAGCTTGTTTACAGCAAAACACATGGTGATGATGAACTTTACGAATGGAAAGACCTATTCGCTAGTGGTACTATGGGTGTTGGATCTGTATTTGTAGCCCCGTTAATGAAACTTATTTCTGCCATCGTTATTTTTAAGGTGGTATATGAATTTTGTAACCCCTTAATAGATGGAGTTCGTGTAAATTTCTTAGGCTATGAATCGTTTGGATATGTTTGGTACGTCTGGTTGATCTGCCAGATACTCGACGATTTTAGTTATTACTGGTTCCATAGAATGAATCATGAAGTACGACTTTTTTGGGCCGCCCACATCGTACACCACTCTTCTGATAATTATAATTTGGGTACCGCTATCCGGAATGGATGGTTCACAATAGTTTACAAACCATTTCTTTACTTATGGATCGTCGCGATCGGTTTCCCTTATGAGATGTTGGTCGTTTGTATGGGTATTGAAGCTTTATGGCAGTTTCAGTTGCATACCAAGTACATTCCTAAATTAGGTTTTATAGAAAAATTTATGAATACACATACGCAACATCAGGTGCATCATTCGAGAAATATTGAATACCTTGATAAAAACCATGGAGGTTATCTCAATATTTTCGATAAGATCTTTGGAACCTGGAAAGAACTAGATGATGAGATCGATATTGAATACGGTGTCATTCACCCACCTAACTCTTATAATCCCTTAACCATTTTAACGCACGAGTATGCTAACATCTGGAAAGATGTTAAAAATGCTAAAAATTTCAAAGAAAGATTAATGTATATTTTTGGCCCTCCGGGATGGAGTCCCGATGGCAGTACATTAACGGTAAAACAGGCACAGCAACTTATGAAAAAAAAGACTGTTGGTCCTGTTATTAATTACCAAAATGCGTACGATAAATAAACTGCTATAACATTCGGAGCAGTTGTAATACGCGAAATCAACTTCAGTAAATAAACCTAAGTTTTATCCAAATTAAGTATCTTTGAGCTAAATTTTCTAACCTAATCATACACCATATGAGAATGCTTTATCGTCTGCTTATTACCCTGCTTGTTGTTACCTCATTAACCAATTGCAACAGAACAATAAAAAACAAAAGCCTTAGTATTAGCTCACCATCCGAAATCAACTCGGTCACCTTTTTCTTAGCCGAGGACGGTTCGGCGAATTATATGGTTAAACATAACGAAACCATGGTTATCGATACTTCGGCAATGAGCTTTGATTTTAAAGACCAGGAATCTATACAACGCGGATTAAAGGTTATTGGTAAGACTAATAAAGCCTTTAATGAAACCTGGGAAATGCCTTGGGGCGAACAACGTGAAGTACAGAATAATTATAATGAGCTAGTTATTAATTTGCAAGAAGAGAATTCTCCCCACCGTAAAATGAATATTTATTTTAAAGCTTATGATGACGGGATTGGCTTTCGATATGAATTCTTGGCCCAGGAAGGGAAAGATAGCCTAACAATTACAGATGAAAATACAGAGTTCAAATTAACCGGCGACCATACTACCTTCTGGATACCTGGTGATTGGGATATTTATGAACATTTATATAGTACTACCCCGTTTTCTAAGATCAACGCGATCACAAAACGAGATCATCCAAACCTAGCGCAATCATACATTCCAGAAAATGCAGTAAACACTCCTGTCACTATGCGAACCTCAGAAGGTTTACACCTTAGTTTTCATGAGGCTAATCTTACAGATTATGCCGATATGACCTTAAAAATAGACACCACTCAACTGAGAATGACCAGCGAATTGGTAGGCTCAGACCGTTTTCAACACAAGGTAAAAAGGGCATTGCCGTTTAAAACTCCCTGGCGTACCATTCAAATTAGCGATAAAGCGACAGAACTCATAGATTCAAAATTGATATTGAATTTAAACGAACCGAATAAACTAGGTGATGTGAGCTGGTTTAAACCTAAAAAATATGTAGGTATTTGGTGGGAAATGCACGTAGGTAAATCTACCTGGGATTTCGGAATGACACAAGATATGGGTACATGGACAAATGACGGGAATCCGCATGGTAAACACGGGGCCACTACAGAAAACACCATGCGTTATATAGATTTTGCGGCTGCCAATGGTTTTGGAGGCGTGTTGGTGGAAGGATGGAATACCGGCTGGGAACATTGGATAGGTTTTGAAGATCGTGAAGGTGTTTTTGATTTCGTTACACCCTACCCCGACTATGATCTGCAAAAGGTAGTGAAATATGCAAAAGATAAGGGTGTTGAAATGATCATGCATCATGAAACATCAGCAGCGCCAAGAACCTATGAACAACAGTTAGATACGGCTCAGGCCCTGATGGATCATTTGGGGATTCGTTCGGTAAAAACGGGTTATGTAGGGAAAATAATTCCTGATGGCGAATATCATCACGGTCAGTGGATGGTAAATCATTACAGAAAAGTAGTTGAATCAGCAGCGAAAAGAAATATAGCGATCAATGCGCATGAACCTATAAAAGCTACCGGTTTAAGAAGAACGTTACCAAATGAGATCTCAAGGGAAGGATTACGTGGTCAAGAATTCAATGCCTGGGCAACTGATGGAGGTAATCCACCAGAACATTTACCTATTGTTGCATTTACAAGAATGTTGGCAGGGCCTATTGATTTTACCCCGGGAGTTTTTGATATTAAAATTAAAGGAAAACCAAATAATCAGGTCAATACCACGCTTGCCCAGCAGCTTGCTTTATATGTAGTTATTTATAGCCCTATACAGATGGCTTGCGACCTTCCAGAAAATTATGAGAACCATCCGGCTTTGCAATTTATTAGAGATGTGGGAGTTGATTGGGAACAAACAATAGTACTCAATGGTGAGGTCGGTGATTTTGTGACCATTGCCAGGGAAGAAAGAGGTACCGGCAATTGGTTTGTTGGTGGAATTACTGATGAAATGAGGCGGGAAATATTTGTTAATTTCGACTTTTTAGAAGAAGGAAAAGAATATGAGGCCATTATTTATCGTGATGCCCCTGATGCTCATTTTAAGAATAATCCCACTAGTTATGGCATAGAAAAAACGGTAATCACCAAAGACTCTAACGCATCATTTATCCTGGCAGAAGGTGGCGGGGTTGCTATAAGTCTAAAAATTAAAAAATAACATTTTCCTCTTAAGGGATTAACCATTTAAAAATTCATTCAGATAGCATTTTTTGAATGAATTTTTTTATTTTTTTAAACCTACGATGTAAATATTTAAGTTGAAATAAGATTCTCATCTATACTAAAGTATCCTATTTATCGTTTTGCACTTATAATTAAACGTTGATTTAAAACAAGTTATACTTATGGATTTAAAAATGAAAAGTTTTTGGATATTACTCACGGTAATTTTATTTTCTACCGCTGCATGCGATAATTCTAATGAGGGCGAGACCGCTCCAGACCTGCCACCCTATTCGTCTATGGTAATGGATTTTGAAGATTTTGACGACAATCAGGCAACTGCCATTTACAATAAATCGACCGCAGAAACTAGCGGCAATTGGCTATATTCTCGAGTTGTGGTTGGTGTGTGGAATACAGCGTTGTTTACTACATTAGCAGTACCAGTTGCCTCTTTTAAAACAGCATTTGCGCATAAACCTGAATACCTGGGTAATGCAAAATGGCAATGGGCTTATACCGTTGAAGGATTTACAAGCCAGTACACTGCAAGACTAACAGGAGAATTGGCTGGTAACGAAGTGATCTGGGAAATGTATATTACCAAGAACGGCATTGATTCCTTTACAGAATTCTTATGGTTTAGCGGGGCCTCACAAATCGATGGTCAAAGTGGACATTGGGTTCTAAATCATAGCGCGGTTTACCCAGAAAATATGTTAAGAATTGATTGGGCAATAGAGAATGAAGAAATAGGTAATATTAAATATACTTATGTACGAGATCAAAATAATGATAGAAATACAGATACATTTAAGAACAGCTATATTAACTACGGATTACAAACAAGTGAATTGGATGCTTTTTATGATATCCATGCCTTTGACCAGCAATTAAATAAATTTGTTGATGTAAACATTGAATGGAGTAGACAAAATTATAATGGACAAGTAATGGCGCCTGATTATTTTAACGACACGAACTGGCATTGCTGGAATGGTGCAGGTGAAGATATTGACTGCCCATAATCATTTCGATTACTCAATTAAAATAAACTAAAGTAAAAGACTCGATTCCGGGTCTTTTTTTATGAATATAGTTTGCAGCTACAAACTAAAAGCTCGATTTAAATTAATTTTATAACTTTATACATCATTAATCTAAAAAGGGGAGGGATTATGAAAGCTAAACTTATATTGCTTATTTTATTTTGTTATGGTGTACAAACCATGGCACAGTCTGTCTATAACTACAGAAGCCGGGAATATTATACATACAGTGATGCGAAAAATTTAATGGTTTTAGATACCAAGGACAATGTGAGGACATCACTTACTGTAGACGATCGAAAAAAAAGAATACTTTTTAAAATAAATGGTATAGAAGAGGTTGCAATTTTTGATCAGATTATTATTAAGGGGCCTATTTCTGCCAATAACGGAAAAACTTTCCTGCTCTATATTCACACAGACAAGAGCAACGAAGAAATACATTTCTACATATCTAAAGAGGCGGCCAGGATAGAATCTTATGGATCTATGGTACAATTGTTTGAGTAAAGCACTCGGAGATTAAGAAATCGGTAAATCGGCAGTAGATTTTACTTCAGTCATCACAAAAGAACTTTGAACTTGCCTTATATTATCAACGGAGGCTAATTTTTTAGCCACAAAATGTTGATAAGTGTCCATGTCTTTTACAACTACTTTGATCAAATAGTCAGACATTCCTCCAATATGATAGCATTCTATGACCTCAGGGAATTGCTGAATGTCTTTTTCAAATTTTTTAATAGAATTGGCCTCATGTTGAATAAGAGATATATTACAAAAGACCAATAAAGATAATCCAATCTTTTTTCGGTCTATCACCGCTCTATACGAGGTAATATACTTTTCTTTTTCTAAACGTTTAATTCTTTCAAATACAGGGCTGGCTGTTAAATTCAATTTACCTGCTATTTCTTTGATGGTCATTTTACTATGCTGCTGAAGCATACGTAAAATAGATCTGTCGATAGTGTCGATCATTTGGCAGAATTTTTTTCTATAAGTAAGGGCTAAAGATAAGTAAAATAGTATAATATTCTATATTATGATAAAATATAGAATTATTATCTAATTTTTTAACTTATTTAGGAATATATAACCTAAATGATTAATTTTATATGATAAAGGAATTATTATGAGCAAACATAGATTTAAGCCAGAAAGTTTAATGATGAGTTACGGTTATAAACCCGAATTATCTGAAGGTGCAGTTAAGTGTCCCATCTTCCAAACTTCAACCTTTGCCTTTAAAACCGCAGAAGAAGGCAAGGCGTTTTTTGAAATTGCTTACGGATTGAGAGATCAGGGACCCACTGAAGAACTGGGCTTGATCTATAGCCGCATTAACAATCCAAATCTAGAGATCTTAGAAAATAGGTTATGCCTATGGGATAAGGCCGAAAAATGTGCAGTTTTCGAAAGTGGTATGTCGGCAATCAGCACAGTATTACTAGAGTTTTTAAAACCCGGTGATCTCCTGGTACATGGTAATCCATTATATGGCGGCACTGATCATTTTATCGAACACTTCTTAACGAAAATTGGTGTTCACATTTTAAGTGTACATCCCGATGAAAGTGAGGAAGATATCATTAAAATGATATCAGAATCAGGAAAAGCCGATAAATTGGCTATGATATTTATAGAAACTCCCGCCAATCCTACTAATGAAATCGTAGACATTGAAAGTTATAAGAATATCGGAAGACATTTTAGTACCGAAGAAAAAGAAGTGCTACTTGCGGTCGACAATACTTTTATGGGGCCAATATGGCAGCATCCATTAAAGTTTGGAGCAGATATCATTATGTATTCTGCCACCAAGTATATTGGAGGGCATAGTGATCTTATCGCCGGCGCTGTCTTGGGGAATAATGAGGTGATAACAAGGGTAAAAACGCTCCGTACCTTTTTAGGGAATATGTTAAGTCCTAACACGGCCTGGTTACTAATACGAAGTTTAGAAACCTTAAAAGTAAGAATGGCTCAACAGACGAGGAATGCTAAAAAGGTAGCTGCCTTTTTAGACGGTCATCCCAAAGTCGAAAAAGTGAATTTTTTAGGTTTGTTAAAACCAGGCACCAGAGAATACAATATTTACAAAAAGCAATGTAAAAAGCCAGGGGCTATGGTTTCTTTTGATATTAAGGGTGGTGAAAAGGAAGCATTTATATTTTTAAATAATTTAAAGCTCTTTAAATTAGCAGTAAGTCTGGGAAGTACCGAAAGTTTGGTAGAACATCCAATCACTATGACACATGCAGGTGTTGACCCAGAACACAGAAAAAGAATGGGAATTACCGATAAGTTAATCAGGTTGTCTATTGGGGTAGAAAATGCTAAAGACATTATCTGGGATTTAGAACAAGCGCTTGATAAGATATAAATGCTATTCGTTATGGTAAGGCTCATTTTGCAGGATTGTGAATGCCCTGTACAATTGTTCTACCATAAAAAGCCGTATCATCTGATGTGAAAATGTCATTTTCGATAACGATACCTTACCCTGTGCTTTTTGGTATACTTCATCAGAAAATCCATATGGCCCGCCGATAACAAAAACGATTTGCTTAATACCTGAATTCATTTTTTTTTGTAAAAACCTTGAAAATTCCAAAGATCGGAATTGATGTCCTTTTTCATCTAATAAGATAAGTTGGTCAGTTGATTCTATTCTATTAAGGATAAGCGATCCTTCCTGTTGTTTTCGCTGATCTACAGACAGATTTTTAACCTTTTTTAGATCCGGAATGATCTCAATTTCAAATTTTATATAATGTTTTAAACGCTTTTGAAATTCGTCGATGAGCTCCTGCAAACATTTATCATCTGTTTTACCTATGGCTAGTAATTTTATTTTCACACGGTAAATATAAAACTTATTTTTGCTTCACAAATAGTCGAGATATGATCAGCGAAGCACAATTTAAAACTGAACTTGATATAATTATTAAAAATGCCATCCGGGAAGATGTAGGCGATGGAGATCACAGTTCGTTGGCTTGTATTCCAAAAACAGCCATAGGCAAGGCCAAATTATTGGTTAAAGATAAAGGTATCATTGCGGGCGTGGCATTCGCCAAACTCGTATTTGCTGAAGTCGACAAAGACTTAAAAATAGACGTTCTTATTCAGGACGGAGAAAGGGTTAAATATGGCGATATAGTTTTTTACGTTGAAGGGCCTTCTCAATCAATTTTAAAAGCCGAACGGCTTGTATTGAACGCTATGCAACGAATGAGTGCTATTGCCACGAAAACCAGATCGTATGCAGATCTGTTGGAAGGCACCAAGACTAAAATACTCGATACAAGAAAAACAACACCTGGAATAAGAGCCCTGGAAAAATGGGCAGTTAAAATTGGTGGTGGCGAAAATCACAGATTTGCACTCTATGATATGATCATGTTAAAAGACAATCATATTGATTTTGCTGGTGGTATTACCAAGGCCATTCAAAAAACTAAAAAGTACCTAAAAGACACCCAAAAGGATCTTAAGATCATAGTAGAAGCCCGCAGTCTTAAGGAGATTGAAGAGATATTGAAGTCAGAAGGTGTGTATAGGATATTGATCGATAATTTTAATTTTGAAGACACCAGAAAAGCCGTAGCAATGATTGGAGATAAATGCCTCACAGAATCGTCTGGCGGTATCAATCAACAAACATTAAGGTCCTATGCAGAATGTGGTGTAGACTATATTTCTTCTGGTGCTTTAACACACTCCGTTTATAATATGGATTTAAGCTTGAAAGCGGTTTAAGTGTCAATAAAATCAAGAACTATTTCTCACTTTCTTTTAGCATCGGAACAAACCGGAATTCGCCATATTCATGTTTTTCGAATTCTTTTTCACTTGTTCTTATATAAACCGTCATGATCTGTATGTCATCACCAACAGGAATTACCAACCTGCCCCCTATTTTTAACTGACTTAATAAGGCCTTAGGTACCTCGGGCGCTCCGGCAGTTACCAAAATTTTATCGAAGGGCGCATAAGCAGGCCATCCTTTGTATCCATCACCAAAACTTAATTTTTTTGCCACATATCCAATTTTTGGCAAGTATTTTTTGGCTTTTTCATACAATTCTTTTTGGCGTTCGATACTATACACTTCTGCTTTTAAGGTTATTAATACCGCCGTTTGGTATCCAGAACCAGTGCCGATTTCCAATACTTTATCACCTTGTTCTACCTCTAACAGCTCTGTTTGAAAAGCTACGGTATAGGGTTGAGAAATTGTTTGATTTGCAGCAATAGGAAATGCCTGATCTTTATAAGCAAAATCTATAAATCCAGAATCCATGAACAAATGCCTCGGTACTTTAGAGATAGCATCGAGTACTTTTTTATTCTTAATTCCTTTGGCTTTAATTGTTTTAACCAATTGATTGCGAAGCCCTTTATGTTTTGGGAGATCTCTCATTTTCTAAAATCCAAAGTAATTAAATATTTCACTAAAAAAACAATTAAAAAAGGGTTATTTGTTACATTTGCCTAAAATCTTTCTTTATGTTAAAAGTAGGTGTTTTAGGTGCCGGTCATCTCGGAAAAATCCATTTAAAATTATTACAACAATCCACAAAGTATGAGCTAATCGGTTTCTATGATCAGGATATAGAAAATGCAAAAAAAGTTTCAGAAGAGTTTGGATACCGATATTTTGAATCAGTGTCTGAACTCATTGATGCCGTAGAAGTTGTCGATATCGTTACGCCTACACTTTCCCATTTCGATTGTGCAAAAGAAGCTATTGAAAAAGGGCGCCATGTTTTTATTGAAAAACCTATTACCAACACTGTAACCGAGGCCGAGGCTTTAAAAACCCTGGCAAGTGCTCATCATGTTAAGGGGCAGGTTGGTCATGTAGAACGCTTTAATCCTGCTTTTACCGCTGTAAAAGATATGATCAACGATCCTATGTTTATTGAAACCCATAGATTGGCTGAATTTAACCCAAGAGGGACGGACGTTCCTGTGGTGCTCGATCTGATGATCCATGATATCGACATTATTTTGAGTGTAGTAAAATCAAAAATTAAAAAAATTCATGCCAGCGGTGTTTCGGTGATCAGTGAAACGCCTGATATTGCCAATGCACGAATCCAATTTGAAAATGGTTGTGTTGCGAACTTAACGGCAAGTAGAATATCCTTAAAGAATATGAGAAAATCTCGATTCTTTCAAAAAGATGCCTATATCTCTGTTGATTTTCTTTCTAAAAAAAGTGAGGTCGTAAGAATGAAGGATGTGCCCGAGAATCCCGATGAATTTGCCATGATTTTGCAGAATGCCGAAGGTGTCCGGAAGCAGATCTATTTCGAAAATCCTAACATAGAGCCAAACAATGCTATTTTAGACGAATTGGAAACTTTTGCCGGGTCAATAACAAACGATACCGATCCGGTTGTAACCTTGAAACACGGAGCTAAAGCTTTGCGGGTAGCACAAGAGATCATTGATAGATTTTAATAAAAAGTTGTGATAATCAAACATAAATAATTCATTAAATAAATATGAAGGAAATAGCAATAATAGGCGCCGGAACCATGGGGAATGGCATCGCACATACATTTGCACAATTTGGTTATAAGGTACAATTGATAGATGTTTCGAAAGAGGCTTTAAAAAAAGGTTTATCAACGATTGGAAAAAACCTTGATAGGATGGTCGCCAAAGAAAAAATTTCTCAATCAGATAAACAAAAAACGATCAGTAATATTCAAACCTTTACCACAATAAAAGAAGGTGTTAAAAATGCGGGTTTGGTAATCGAAGCTGCCACAGAAAATAGCGATTTAAAACTTAAGATCTTTAAAGAATTGGATCAGGTTTGTAATGCTGAGACCATTTTGGCAACAAACACTTCGTCTATTTCCATTACCAAAATTGCCGCAATTACGTCAAGACCTGAAAAAGTAATAGGGATGCATTTTATGAATCCGGTACCAATTATGAAGTTGGTGGAAGTAATTAAAGGTTATTCAACTTCAGAAGAAGTGACAAAAACGATCATGGACCTTTCTAAAAAACTTAACAAAGTACCCGTTGAAGTAAATGATTATCCCGGTTTTGTTGCTAACAGAATATTAATGCCCATGTTGAATGAGGCCATTTATGCTTTGCACGAAGGTGTGGCAGGTGTTTACGAGATCGATACTGTTATGAAATTAGGAATGGCTCATCCCATGGGGCCGTTACAATTAGCAGATTTTATTGGGCTTGATGTTTGTGTTTCTATTTTAAATGTACTTTATGATGGCTTTGGAAACCCTAAATATGCGCCTTGTCCCCTGCTTGTCAATATGGTCACCGCTGGAAAATTAGGTGTTAAGTCGGGTGAGGGATTTTACGATTATAGCCAAAATCGAAAAGCAGAAATAATATCAAAACAATTTTTATCCTAATAAATTGCAAAAAAAATGCCTCGTTCATTAAATTAAACGAGGCATTTAAAACTAAAACTATCTCTAAATTTTTCTAATTGTCTGTTTC
>CBDUPN010000010.1:0-38874 GCA_965369125.1 uncultured Aureibaculum sp.
TATTATTTGCGTATAAGGAATCCTGCTAAAAAAATACTAGTTGGTATGTTTTTTCAGGTAAAATAATATTATTAAATGTTAGATTTTTTTTATAAAAGATCTCTGGCTTATAAAAAACCAAGCCAATTTGTAATTTTTTAAGTTGATAATTATTTATACTAAGTAACCCCAACATAATTAGTTTGTTTAATTTCTAAAACTTGTCGAAATTAGTTGACGAAAATAACCTTAGAGTAAAATGAAAATTATATTTTTCGTTACAATATGTTTTATATTAACAAGTAGTTTTGGCCAGGCAAAAAAAAATGAGTCAACGACTAACTATCTTGAAATAGATTATTTGAAAGGGTTACACAAATTTAAGGGATCTGAAGAGTTTACTATAACTCCTGATATTAAATACTATACTGAAATTGGTACTAAGTTAACACCCTCAGACATTAAGCGAATGTCCAGATCAGAAAATAATTCATTCGATCTTTATGTAAATGACAGTAATAAATTAAAAGCAGTAGTTATAAGAACTGCTACAGAAAAAGAAAAGCTTGCATTTAAAAAAATGGCCGCTGCGGAGCGAAAAGATGGCAAATTAATAGGTCAATTGGCTAAACCTTTTGAAGTAATAGATATAAAAGGAAATAGAATTGGGCCAAAACAACTTCAGGATAAAATAATTGTTCTTCATTTTTGGATGTTTGATTGTCCTCCCTGTTTAGAGAGTCTTATAGAATTAAATAACATAGTTCAAGAATATAAAGAAAAAGATATTATTCTTTTGGGAGTTACTTTAAGAAAGAAAGAGGAAATAAATAAATTTTTTTATAAAAGTGCATTCAAATTTAGTATTATTCCAGAGGGTATTGACTTGTTTAATAGTTTTGATATTGATTCATATCCAGCACATGTGATTATTGATAAAAATTCTAAAATAACCTTTTTTTATGAAGGGTTAAGTTCATTTACGATTGGTAATTTAAAAAAAGAAATTGAAAGGTTATTAAAGTTATAACGAGATATTCTGAGTTAGACAACGAATAAATAATTCTCAATAAAAAATCACGTGATTTTAAATTTTTACTCAACTCGTAAAATAAAATAATTCTTCTTACCCCTTTGAAGCAGAATATATTTTTTACTGATAAGGTCTATAGTTGAAATTGAATATCCTTCAGACACTTTTTCTTTATTGATCGAAATTGAGTTTTCGTTCAATGCTCTTCGCGCTTCTCCATTCGATTTTAAAAAACCTGATTTTGCATTTAAGGCATCGATAATATCAATTCCTTGTTCAAGATCATTTTTAGATACTTCTGCCTGCGGAACACCATCAAAAACATCTAAAAATGTTTTTTCATCTAATCCCTTTAGGTCATCGGCAGTAGACCTCCCGAAAAGTATATTAGAGGCTTTAATCGCATTTTCTAAAGCTTCTTTAGAATGTACCATTTCGGTTACTTCATTAGCTACCGTTTTTTGCAATAAGCGCAAATGTGGAGCTTCCTGATGCTCTTTAATGAGCTTTTCTACCCTTTGCCTGTCTAAAAATGTAAAGATCTTGATGTATTTTTCTGCATCAACATCAGAGGCATTTAACCAATATTGATAAAACTTATATGGCGAAGTTCTTTCGGCATCTAGCCAAACATTTCCGCCCTCTGTCTTCCCAAATTTGGTTCCGTCTGCCTTGGTAACTAAGGGGCATGTAATTGCAAATGCCTTACCTTGTGCTTTTCTTCGTATCAATTCGGTACCGGTTGTAATATTTCCCCATTGGTCTGAACCTCCCATTTGAAGTTTACAATTCTTTTCTTTGAACAGGTGCAAAAAATCATAACCCTGAATTAACTGATAGGTAAATTCTGTAAAGCTCATCCCCTCTTTAGCATCTGGATTAAGTCGGTTTTTTACAGAGTCTTTAGACATCATATAATTAACCGTGATATGCTTACCAACCTCCCTGGCAAAATCTAAAAATGACAGGTTTTTCATCCAATCATAATTATTAACAAGCTCAGCCGCGTTGTTTGAAGTGGAAGAAAAATCCAAAAATTTTGCTAATTGGCCTTTCATCCCTTCAATATTTTTATTCAAGGTTTTCTCATCCAATAGGTTTCTCTCCGAAGATTTTCCTGAAGGGTCTCCTATCATACCGGTAGCACCACCAACAAGGGCAATAGGTTTATGGCCGGCTTGCTGAAAATGCATCAATAAAATTATTTGTACCAAACTACCAATATGTAAAGAATCTGCTGTTGGATCAAAACCAATATATGCCGATGTCATTTCTTCATTTAATTGCTCCTCTGTACCCGGGGTTATATCGTGTATGAGTTCTCTCCAGCGCAATTCTTCAACAAAATTTTTCTTCATTATATTTCAAATTTGTGCAAAGATATACTTAATCGCTATAAGACAAAAGAAGTCTTAAAAAAGATACCCTTTCAACTAAATAATTATTTACTTTAGGGGCATGATTTTAGTTACAGGCGGCACAGGATTGGTTGGATCCCATTTATTATTTAACCTTTCTCAACAAAAAGAAAAGGTTGTAGCGACCTATAGAAAAAACAGCGATCTAAATGCGGTAAAAAGGGTATTTTCATTCTACGCTGATGATTTTGAAGCCCTGTTTGATAGCATAAAATGGATTGAGGCCGACCTAACGGATGTATTTACCCTTACCAAGGCTTTTGAAGGTATTACAGAAGTATATCATTCGGCTGCAATGATCTCTTTCAAGGCTAGTGATTATAAAAAAATGCGCAAAATAAATATTGGTGGTACTGCCAATATTGTAAACCTTTGTATATCGAATAATATAAAAAAACTTTGTTTTGTAAGTTCGATTGCTGCTGTGGGTAAGACGTCTTCAGATACCGAGATCACCGAAAACGGCGAATGGAATATAGAAGATAACAATTATGGATATGCCATTACCAAATATGGAGCCGAAATAGAAGTCTGGCGGGGATCTCAAGAAGGATTGGATGTTATAATTGTAAATCCCTCAGTTATTTTAGGTCCAGGATATTGGGAAAATAGCACAGGAAAGTTATTTACAAACATATACAATGGTTTAAACCTTTATACAGAGGGTATAACTGGATTCGTTGGTGTTACCGATGTAGTTAACATCATGATTCAATTAATGAAAAGTAATATTAAAAACGAGCGTTTTATACTTGTTAGTAAAAACGATAGTTTTAAAAATATTCTTTTTGCGATTGCTGACGGTTTCGGTAAAAAAAGACCTGGCTTCAAAATTACCAAACCGATGAGTAATTTGTTCTGGAGATTGGAATGGTTGTTATATAAGTTGACAAACAGAACACCATTGTTGACAAAACATACTGCGCAAGCAGCTCATAATACCTACTTTTTTTCAAACCGTAAAATATTAGAGGCAATTGGATATGAATTTGAGCCTATTGAAGATACGATCAAGTCTACTTGTAATCATTTCTTGACCCACAAATAATAATATTACTGATAATCGTCTATTTGTTCTCTGTTCTTTTTTAAGATAGAATCTAACTCGGTCTCCGGATCATAAACTTCCTTCATATCTTTTAATCTTTTCTGTACCTCTTCAAACATTTTTTCATATTCATCTATTCTTGAAGTGTAGTATAAATTACTCTCACTAAACTGAACGCTGTCAATATTGTGATTTTTTAAAACCATTGGCATATAGTTTTTATCTTTTTCTAAACTAATTGTTTTTTGAGATCTTGCCGCTGTGGCGATATAGATATCGGTCCAGATCTGTATCATCTGTTCTTTTTCAATTAGATTTTCGGGTTTCTTATAGATGGTTCTACTGGTGCAAGACCCTAGAAAAAATAGTAAAAAAATGATATAAAAAATACTTTTCATTTACCTATTGAAAGTTAATTGCATACCTTTTAGATCTTTGCTAAAATGGCCATTATGGTATACCAAACTACCATTAACAAAGGTATGTGTTATTTCCGATGTGAAAGTATCACCTTCAAAAGGTGACCAGCCACATTTATACAAGATATTTTCTTTAGTTACCTTTTGTGGCGAATTCAGATCTACCAAAACCAGATCTGCGTAATGGCCTTCTTTTATAAATCCTCGTTTTTCGATTTGGAATAACTTGGCAGGATTGTGACACATCTTTTGAACAACTTTTTCTAAAGAGATTTTACCGTCTTTAACAGCCTCAAGCATTGCCATAAGCGCATGTTGTACAAGCGGACCGCCACTTGGTGCTTTGGTATACACTTGTTTTTTTTCTTCCATTGTATGTGGGGCATGATCTGTAGCAATAACATCTATCCTGTCATCCAGTAACGCTTTCCAAAGCCCATCTTTGTCCTTTTTGGTTTTTACAGCTGGATTCCACTTGATAAAGGTGCCTTTTTCATTATAATCACTATCATCAAACCATAAATGGTGAATACATACTTCGGCTGTGATCTTTTTCTGTTCAAGCGGAATATCATTTCTAAATAAATCTGTTTCCTTAGCAGTTGAAAGGTGAAATACATGGATTCTTGCTCCAGTTTTTTTTGCCAAAGCAATGGCTCTAGAAGAAGATAAATAACAAGCTTCTTCACTTCTTATTTTAGGATGTAACTCAATGGGAATATCCTCACCATAGGTTGCCTTTGCTTTTGATAAATTATGCCTTATGGTTTTCTCATCTTCGCAATGCAAGGCAATAAGCATTTTGGTTGACGAAAATATCTTTTCTAATACCTCCTCATTATCTACCAGCATATTCCCAGTTGATGATCCCAAGAACAATTTAATAGCAGCAACTTTTTTCGGGTCTGTCCTTAATAATTCTTCAAGATTGTCATTGGTTCCGCCAAACATAAAGGAATAATTGGCATAGGATGTTTTCGAGGCAATATCGAACTTATCTTGTAATAATTGTTGTGTGGTGGCCTGCGGTACGGTATTAGGCATTTCAATAAAGGAGGTTATGCCTCCGGCAATGGCAGCCCTGCTCTCGGAAGCTATTGTTGCTTTATGTGTAAGTCCGGGTTCTCTAAAATGTACCTGATCGTCTATAATTCCGGGAATTAGCAATTTATCTTTAGCATTGATAATTTCAATATCATTACTTTCCGAGGTTATCGCTTTGCTAATCTTGGCAATAGTATTCCCTTCGATCAAAACATCCCCAATAAAGTTTTTACCTTCATTTACGATCTGTGCGTTTTTTATAAGAATTTTCTTCATATTAGATCTATTTTGGTAAACCTTTTAACCTCATTTTAATGACTCCAAATAGCGCTTCCCCAACTATGGAACCATTCATTTTAGATTCTCCTAAAGTTCTATCTGTAAAAATAACGGAGACTTCTTTAATGTTAAAGCCGTGTTTCCATGCCTTAAATTTCATTTCTATTTGAAAGGCATAGCCAACAAATTTTATCTTATTCAATTTAATGGTCTCCAGCACTTTTCTTTTATAACAAACAAAACCCGCCGTGGTATCATGCACAGGAATTCCCGTGACAATTCTTACGTATCTTGAAGCAAAATATGACAGCAATACCCTTTTTATCGACCAGTTTACAACATTAACACCTTTAGAATATCTGGATCCTATAGAAACATCAGCTCCTTCTTCTGCACATGCATTATAAAGCCTGATTAAATCATTGGGGTTATGAGAAAAGTCGGCGTCCATTTCGATGATATACTCATATTTCCTTTCTAAAGCCCATTTAAAACCATGTATATAAGCAGTGCCTAAACCATTTTTTTCTTTTCTTACCTCTAAAAATAACTTATTTGGAAATTCAGATTGTAATTTTTTAACTATTTCATTTGTTCCGTCAGGTGAGTTATCGTCAACAATTAAAATATCGAATGCTTTTTCTAGTGCAAATATGGCTCTAATTATATTTTCAATATTCTCTTTTTCGTTATATGTAGGGATTATTATTAACGCGTCTTGCATCGATATTTATTTAATTGGCAAAGGTAAAACAAAATATTCCTAATTTTGCGTTAAGATTTATCTGAATGAAATTTATTCCAAACCCTAAAAATCAGTTCATTTTATTTATATTAATATTCCTTATAATTAACCTGGTTCAAAGTATTTACACAGGTTTATTGGATGATGAAGCTTACTATTGGGTATGGGCCAAAGATCTGGACTTTGGTTATTTCGATCATCCACCGTTGGTGGCAGTATGGATTAAATTAAGTTCTCTGCTATTCAATGGCGAATTAGGTGTTCGGTTTATGTCTACCATATCTTTTTCCTTAACACTATATATTCTTTGGAAATGCATAGATGATCAGAGAAAATGGCAATATGTTTGGTTATTTTTTCTGATGGTCAGCTCTATGGGACTTTTAAATGCCTATGGTTTCATTACAGTGCCAGACACCCCTTTAATACTATTTACTGCGCTATTCTTATATGCCTATAAACGATTTTTAGAGACTGAATCGATTAGTAGTACCTTGATCATGGGTTTTGCTATGTCGGCCATGCTATATAGTAAATATCATGGTGTTTTAGTGATTCTGTTTGTTTTATTGTCGAATTTATCATTACTCAAAAGCAGGAAATTTTGGTTGGCGAGTATTTTTGGTGCCATTTTATTTATTCCACATATCATGTGGCAAATAGAACAAGATTTTCCTTCATTTAAGTTTCATTTGATCGAAAGAGGTTCAAAACCTTATAGGTTAGAGTATACTATGATGTACTTTGTGAATTTAATGGCAATTGTAGGCTTGACTTTTCCTATAATTTATTTTGCATTTATCAAGAAAAAGGCCCAAACTCAATATCAAAAAAGTTTAAAATATATCGTTTGGGGATTTCTTCTTTTCTTTTTTTTAGCAACCTTCAGAATGTGGCCCGAAGCACAATGGAATATGCTGATCTTTCTCCCTATTTTAATATTAACCTTTGACTTTTATATTGAACATATAAAGGTTAGAAAATGGCTCATTTATTTAGGTTTAACCAATTTCGTTTTAATAATGGTGGCGCGTTTATTTATGGCAAGTGCCGAATTGTCGCCCATAGAATTTGAAACACACAGGGGTAAAGAGTGGGCAGACAATATCAAAACCCAAACAGGGGAAAGGCCTGTGGTTTTTATAAGTTCATATCAAAGCGCTTCTAAATATAATTATTATACAGGCATAAAAACGCATTCTTACAGTATCATTAGAAAGCGAAAAAGCCATTACGACCTGTATAACTTTGAACAAGAAATGCAAGGTGAAAATGTAGCAATTGTTGGAACTGATATTGATGGTTATGCATTATACAAAAAAGGTAAAAAAATGCACTATGGTCAAAATATTGATCATTATAGAACGCTTCAAAAAATTAACTTTGATATTGCCGAAAACCCAATGGTGTTAAGTAAAAGCGCTAAGAAAGAGGTTACCTTTGAAATCCATAATCCTTATTTAGAGGATGTAGATTTTAAAGATCAACGGTTTATCGGTGTTTTTCAAAAACAAAAAAAGGATACTTTAATTATTGAAACACCTTTAG
Organism: uncultured Aureibaculum sp.; assembly: GCA_965369125.1. Classification (GTDB taxonomy): domain Bacteria; phylum Bacteroidota; class Bacteroidia; order Flavobacteriales; family Flavobacteriaceae; genus Aureibaculum. Next base: position 7,514 of record CBDUPN010000010.1, read on the forward strand.
AACTAATTACTACCTTTTCCTTAAAACCTGATGAGAAGATATTAAAAAAGGCTTATTTTGATGTACCGGAAAACATTGTTGATAAAACTTTTACTTTTAGAGTTGCCTTAAAGTATTATCAGCTTCCCGGAGGATTTCAGGGCAATAAAGTAAATGTTATTTTAAAGAATGAATGAGGCCAGCGAGCGCATATTAATATCTCAAGATTGGATTACCATTACTTTGTTGCTGGTAATCGCCTTACTACTGTTTAATAAGTTAAAACATGGTGAAAGATTTAGAAGGTTGCAGTCTTTATTGTTTAATAATGTTTATATCAATGATTATTCCAAAACTATTCCTTTAATTTTTAACGTTTTTAATAATGTTTTTAGCGTTATAATCATTTTGGTTATTTCTTTATTATTCTTCGTGGTTCTCAATGATTATCACCCTGGTAATATTAATTATAATGTTATCTATTTTTTCAAAATAGTATTTTATGTCTTTACTTTTATTGTCATTAGGTTTGTTATTGGACTTCTTTTAGGTTCCATATTCGAGATGGAAAAAGAGCAACAATATTTTACTTTTTTAAAATTAAGCTATTTAAGTAATTTTTGTTTAATCATAATTCCAGTGTTGATTATTAATTTTTATATCGACTTAGCGGTTTTTTCTAAATTACTAATTCTTGTTGCTGTATTATTATTACTTTTTTATTATTTCAAACTTATCAAAAACAATCATAAACTAATTTTTAGCAATTTATTTTATTTTATTTTGTACCTTTGCGCCCTTGAAATAGCACCTTTTGTAATAATATATAGATTACTTATTATCTAAGGTTTACCTAAATAATATATTTATGAAAGTAAAAACTATTTTGGTTTCTCAACCCGCTCCTAATACAGAACAATCACCTTATTTTGACTTGTCTGAAAAGCAAAAAGTAAAAATTGATTTTAGATCATTTATTCATGTTGAAGGCGTACCAGCCAGAGAAGTACGAAATCAAAAAATTGATTTTGGAAATTTTACAGCCGTCGTATTTACAAGTAGAAACGCTGTAGATAATTACTTTAGATTGGCTGAGGAAATGCGTTATAAAGTTCCTGACGATATGAAATATTTTTGTTTAAGCGAGGCTGTTGCCTTTTATTTACAAAAATATGTGGTATACAGAAAACGTAAAATTTATGTTGGTCAAAGAACATTTCAAGACTTAATAAAGCAAATTAACAAGCATAAAACCGAAAAATTCTTGTTGCCTTCATCTGATAAGCTTAAACCTATTATTCCAGAATTGCTGAATGAAACGCAGGTTAAATGGGAGAAGGCCGTATTATTTAAAACAGTTGTAAGCGATCTGTCAGATTTAAAGGATGTCTATTATGATGTGCTGGTTTTTTTCAGTCCGTCTGGAATACAATCTTTATTCGAAAATTTTCCCGACTTTAAGCAGAATCAAACCAGAATAGCGGTTTTTGGTAACTCTACTATTCAGGCTGCCGAGGAGGCTGGTTTAAGAATTGATATTGCAGCACCAACCAAGGAAACGCCTTCTATGACAATGGCTTTAGAAAATTATATCAAGAATGTAAATAAAGGATAATTCTAATTATATTCAATAAAAAAAGCGGATGTTAACATCCGCTTTTTTTTATGCATTTATTTTATTTCTTACTATCAATAACTTCTAAAATTTTTCCTTCCAATTCTTCTGCTAATTCAGGATTATCTTTGATTAAAGATTTTACGGCATCACGACCTTGACCTAATTTAGTTTCTCCATAACTAAACCATGATCCACTCTTATTAATAATTCCGAATTCAACACCCAAATCAAGGATTTCACCTGTTTTAGAGATGCCTTCACCATACATGATGTCAAATTCAGCCGTTTTAAAAGGGGGTGCCACTTTATTTTTAACTACTTTAACCTTTGTACTATTACCAATAACATTATCCCCATCTTTAATTTGTGTTCTTCTTCTTATATCTAGTCTTACTGAAGCATAAAATTTCAAAGCATTACCGCCTGTTGTGGTTTCGGGATTACCGAACATAACTCCAATTTTTTCTCGCAATTGATTTATAAAAATTACAGTACAATGGGTTTTACTAATCGTTCCGGTTAATTTACGTAAAGCTTGAGACATTAATCGAGCGTGTAATCCCATTTTAGAATCCCCCATTTCACCTTCAATTTCACTTTTAGGGGTCAAGGCAGCAACAGAATCTATCACAACTATATCGACTGCCCCCGATCTTATTAAATTTTCGGTAATTTCTAACGCTTGTTCACCATGATCAGGTTGAGAAATGATTAAATTATCTATATCTATGCCTAATTTTTCAGCATAAAATCGATCAAAAGCATGTTCTGCATCAATAAATGCGGCAATGCCACCTGCTTTTTGTGCTTCGGCTATTGCGTGTAATGTAAGGGTGGTTTTTCCTGAAGATTCAGGTCCGTAAATTTCAATTACTCTTCCTCGTGGATATCCTCCCACACCTAAAGCAATATCCAAGCCTAATGAACCTGAAGGAATTGCTTCAATATCTTCACTTACGTCGTCACCAAGTCGCATAACAGCTCCTTTGCCGTAAGTTTTATCTAATTTATCTAATGTTAACTTTAATGCTTTTAGTTTTGCCGTTTTTTCTTTGTCTTCTGCCATAATTATGCTTAAAAATTTTTAGTGAAATAAGTGGTGCTAAAGTACAAAAAAAGAACTTTAATTATAAGTAGATTTTAACACTATAGAAATATAATTTAAAAATTATAAAATATGCGTTTATTGCCGCTTCTATAAAATAAAAAATGCCTTTCTGGATAATAATTAAAGATTATATTAGATTGTGAATTTTAGCGTATTGTAATAATATAATAGTCTTTGCATCATTAATTATTCCTTCATCGATCATTGAAAGTGCCTGGTTAAAATCGATCTCTAATACCTCAATTTCTTCTGTTTCTTCCTTTTTTCCACCACCACTGCTCACTTTCATTTTACTGTTGTATTCTGCTACAAAGTAATGTATGATCTCTGTAACGGCACCCGGAGTGGAATACACTTCCAAAACTTTAGTAGCACCATTAATTTTATAACCAGTTTCTTCTTCGGCTTCCTTAATGATACAGGTTAATGGATCATCTCCATCTAATAATCCGGCACAGACTTCTATCATCATTCCATCAGGGTTACCATTAAGATAAGAAGGCATTCTAAATTGTTTTGTTAGTATAACTTTCTTATTTTCTTTATTGAATAATAAAATACAAGCACCATTACCCCTATCATAAGATTCTCTAGTTTGATTTTGCCAGGTATTATTTTTTAATTGATAATCAAAATTGACTTTGTCTAACTTATACCAATTATCAGATAAATTTTTTATACTAAGTATTTTAACTTTAGGATTATTCATAAAAAGATCAGTCTTTTATCATGTAAATATGAGGAATACCATCCTCTATATACCCTTCACCTATTTGCTTAAAACCATGGTGTTCATAGAATTTCTTAAGATAAGTTTGTGCGCCAATTTTAATAGGAACATCTCCAAATAATTCATGTATTTTAATGATGCTTTGTTCTATTAATGTATGACCAAGTTTTCTATTTCTATGATCCTGATGTACTACAACCCTGCCAATAGCAGCATAATTGTAATAATCGCCTGGTTTAAATATTCTGGTGTAAGCTATAATTTTATTGGTACTATCAGATCCTAATAAGTGAAAGGCATTTTTATCTTTACCGTCTACTTCTGAATACGGACAGTTTTGTTCAACCACAAAAATATCTATTCGTAATTTTAATATATCGTGAAGCTCATCTAACGTTAATTCGTTAAACTTCTTTAATATCCAATTCATCTATTAATCTTGGATGATTATTTCTTTACTCTCTTTTCTATCGAATTCGGGTTGAAAATTACAATGATTTATTCTGAATTTTTCTAGTAAAACCACCTCTAATTCTCTACATATTTTATCAAATTCTGATAATTTAATGTTTTCCTTAAATTCTACATGTGCTTCAAAATGACAATTATGTTCGTTCAACTGCCAAATATGAATATGGTGTATGTTTTTGATTGCCTTATTTTTCGAAAGTTCTGAGACTATTTCATTTATTCTGATATGATCGGGTGCAAAAAGCATTAATATTTTTAAAGAATCCCTAAAAATTCCCCAACTCATTATTAAAAGATAAATGGATATTATGATGGTCAATACGGCGTCAACCCAATATATTTCGAAGTATTTCATTAATAATCCTCCCAATAAAACTGCCACTGAAGTTAACATATCCGACAATAAATGCAGATAGGCTGATTTCATATTCATGTTGTGGGATGCATCCTTTTTTAGCAGTAAAACGCTAAAACCATTAAATAGAATTCCTAAAATTGCAAGCCATATAACCAAATTGCTATCAATTACTTGAACATCATAAAATCGCTTTACAGCCTCGATAGCTAAGAAAACGGCAATTACAATAAGTGCAGAAGCATTAATAAATGCAGCAATTATTTCGGCTCGTTTATAACCAAAAGTTTTTTCTAATGTTTGCTTCTTTTTGTTCGTTAATAAGTTAGCAACATAACTAATTACGAGAGATATAACATCCGATAAATTATGGATAGCATCGGATATTAATGATAAACTTCCCGAAATAATTCCTCCTACTATCTGTGCAGCAGTAATTAGAATATTTAATGCAATGGAAATAAATAAATTCCTTCCAGATAATTTATGATGACTGTGATTGTGTGAATGGTGATTACCCATTATTTAAATAAAATAAAGATCAACAAGAAATTTTAGACACCCGATTTTGATGACGACCGCCTTCAAATTTTGTATTAATAAAAATATCTACGAAACTTAATGCTTGATATATTGAGATAAACCGTGCCGGAATACTTAAAATATTAGCATTATTATGTTGTCTTGCTAGTGCCACCAATTCATTATTCCAGCATAATGCGGCTCTGATATTTTGATGTTTATTGGCCGTCATTTGGGCACCATTGCCGCTACCACAAATGGTAATTCCAAAATCTGCTTCTCCACTTGAAACGGCATTTGCAACAGGATGAATAAAATCGGGATAATCTACACTGTCTTCAGAATCAGTCCCAAAATTAAGTACGGCATAACCCTTTTCTTTTAATTTTTTTACAATTTCTTTTTTATACTTAGTACCCGCGTGATCATTACCTATTGCTATGGTCATTATTCTAATTTTATAAATTAAAATCAAATTTACTATTAAATATGATTATTAACATAAATAATCACATTTGTTAATTAAATTAAATAATTATTTGGGACTTAATTGATTAACTAAAATCAATATATGTTCACATCTTATCAATTAAAAATAATAAGAATTATTGTGTATTAATTTTTATTGGTTATGAAAATATTAGTTATTAAAAACCTAAAATATTTATATAAAATTAAGGATAGTTTATAAACAATAAAATTAGGTGTTCTTAACTAAATATTTAATTTTTTTATTAAATATTATTGTTCATAGTGTTTATTAATACATTGTTTATTAATATAAGTAATAGTATGATTTTCAATGGTTTTAAAAGTTAATTTTATACTTATAAATTGTTCATTATTTCTTAAGAACTTAAAATCAAAATTAAATACATAAAATTTATATATGATATTAACCATATATCATAACAATCACTTTTTAAATAATTAATTAAAATAAAATAAGTAAATAATATGTATTGTTAATAAGTTAAAAAAGTTTAACTAACCTGGTAAGTTTTAGAAAGTATAGAGTTTGAAAAAGAGGTTACCAAATGTTCTTTTTCTGTTTTTTTAAAAGTATTATGTATACTTACATATGTAATAAATAATCCTAAACAAAATAAGATGAGAAAAGCGACTAAAATTTTGAAAAAAGTTTTCATTTTAATACGTTTGCTTATTTATAAAGACGAAGTACAAACGGTTTAGTTACAGCGTTTTTAGGTTTTTTTTAACAAAAATTATGTAAAATATTGTATTTTAGCCTTCTAAACTATGATTAAGAATTTTAAACTCCCTTGTGTTATGAAAAAATATTACGTGTTACTTTTATTTATGATCTGTACTTATTTAGTGCAAGGTCAGATAATTACAACAATTGCAGGAACCGGATCATCTGGTTTTTCAGGTGATGGTGAAATAGCAACTTCAGCTAGATTGAATTTACCCTTTAACATTACTTTTGATAAATCTGATAATATTTATATAGCCGATACTTATAATAATAGTATTAGAAAAATTGATTCTGAAACTGGTATAATTTCTACTATTATTGGAACAGCAGATAAAAAATTAGTTAGTGAATTAAAGACCCCAACAGGTTTAACATTTGATAATTATCAAAATCTATACATTGCTGATCTAGCTAATTTAAGGATTAGAAAAGTGAATTTAGAAACTGGAAGTAGGATGACTTTAGTGGGACAACGAAGTGAAACAGAAGCCCCTAACATAAATGCATCTTTAGGTGGACCTTTTAATGTAGTATTTGATAAAATTGGTAATCTATATATTTCTATTAATGGAGATAGTAAAGTAAGTAAAGTTGATTTTTCAACAGGAAAAATAAGTACGGTGGCTGGAACTGGAGTAGCTGGTTTTTCTGGTGATGGAGTTTTAGCAAAGGAATCACAATTATCGAATCCGACAGGATTAGCTTTAGATGGTAAAGGAAATTTATTTATTTCTGATAGTGGTAACGAGCGCATTAGGAAAGTAGACCTTTCAACTGGTATTATTAGTACTGTTGCCGGAACAGGTGTCACTGGTTTTTCAGGTGATGGATTCGAAGCAACCAAAACACAATTATCAAACCCACTTGGTTTAGCAATTGATAAGCAAGGAGATTTGTATGTTGTTGACAGGGGAAATAATAGGGTAAGAAAAATTAATATGTCAACAGGAATTATTACCACCATAGCTGGAACAGGCGAGGAAGGGTATTCGGGTGACGGAGATCTAGCTAGAAATGCTAAATTATCGAATCCAACAGGATTAGCTTTTAATAACCAAGGAGATCTGTTTGTTGTTGATAGAGGAAATAATAGAATTAGAAAAATTTCTGGATTAACTTCAAATGCCGAAGAACTTGAATTAGCATCTAGCTTATTAGTTTATCCAAATCCTAGTACAGATAAGATCACTATAGAATTAAAGAATAATTTAGAACTTAAGAGTGCTACTTTATTTGACATTAGAGGAAAACAAGTAAAGGTTCAAATGACAGATAAAACTTTAAATGTTTCAAGGTTACCTAGAGGAATTTATGTTTTAAGATTAGAAACTTCTAAAGGTGCTTTTGAACAAAAAGTTGTCCTGGAATAGCATTATACATAGATCAATATTAAAAGCTTTAGACGAATTCTAAAGCTTTTTTTATGGCACGAGAAAACGAATCGCTTGAGGAATGATTCGAGCGTTAAATCCACCCTGCCCTATTAGTTCACCATCGGCTTGAATAAATGCATTTTTGTCATTGGTTTTTATTATAATCTTAGAGGTTTTATAAGTGTCTACTTCCTTATGTTTTACGATACTACCATTATAAAATCTTAAGATATTAAATAATATAGTAAATAGGGTAAATTTTTTAGCAATTGAAATATCAAATAAACCATCTCTAGGATTGGTGGTTTCTGTGAGTCGCATACCACCTCCAGAATAGTTACAGATACCGATCAAAGTCAATAAACATTCTGTATTGATTTTTTTGTTGTTGATTTCAATTTCTAATAAGATCCTTTTATAATTTAAAAAACCTGTAATGCTTCCAAGCAAATATGATAAAGCTCCAAATTTTTTAAATCTTTGAATATTTTTAACTACATAACCGTCAAAACCAAGCCCGGCAAGATTGTTAAAATAAACACGTTGTTTAGTATTTGATAATTCGAGAAGTCCAATATCCTGGATCTCTGAGTTTCCGTTTAAAATTATAGAAACGGCCTTTTTTATATTTTTAGGAATTTTATATGTTTTAACCCAGTCATTACCTGTACCAATAGGGATTACTCCTACAATTATTTCAGATATAACTGCATGATTTTGTGTCATTATCCCGTTTATAATGTGATGTAAAGTTCCATCACCACCCACAGAAATAATTTTTTTATGACCAATTTTTAAGGCCTCTGACACCAGGATCTCCTCGTGTTTAGAATAGCTTGAGAACGAATGTGCAAAAGGTATTTTTAACCAGGTTAAATGACTTTTAATTTTATTCCATTTTTTTACTGCAGCACCATTGCCGGAGGTGGGATTAATAATGATATACCAACTGTTCAGCATGGTCAGTTAATTAAAAAAATAGATTTGCACTGAGCAAATTACAAATTGTTATTTAATTCTTGTTAAAGATTATTTATTTGTACATTTATTCACTTCAAATGAACGTAATTTTAAATGTCTAAAAGAAAAAAAAGTTTTCACAAAAAAAAGGGAAGTACAGTTAAAGATCTTTCTTCTAAAATTTTAAAAATACTTAATAAAAACTCGCAACAAGCTTTTAATTATAAGCAAATTGCAGCACAATTAGATATATCCGATGCGGGAGGAAAACAGCAAATTATTAAGAATTTAGAAGAGTTAAAATTAAAGAAGCGCTTAGAAGAGATCACTAGGGGTAAATATAAAATTATTCAAAATGAGCATTATCATATAGGTGTTTTAGATGTTACATCGAACAAAAACGCATATTTTATAACTGATGCTCTTGATCATGATGCTTTTATACCCTCCATTAATTTAAACAGAGGTTTAGATGGGGATACCGTAAAAGTCTATGTCTATAGAAGAAGAAATAACGACCGATACGAAGGTGAAGTTATTGAGGTTATAGAAAGAGCAAAGACCGATTTTGTTGGAGTATTGCAATTAAATAAGAATTTCGGTTTTGTCATACCAGACAACACAAAAATGTATGCCGATATTTTTATATCTAAGCAACATTTAGGCGAAGCTGAACATGGCGACAAGGTATTGGCAACAATTACAGATTGGCCAGATAATTCAAAAAATCCATTTGGTAAAATATTAACCGTACTTGGTAAGCCGGGAGAACACGATACCGAAATACATTCCATCTTATTAGAATATGGACTACCTTATCAATTTCCCGATGAAGTCGAAAAGGAAGCAGGCCTGTTACCAATTGAAATAACTTCCAAAGAAATTGCCAAAAGGAGAGATATACGAGGTACCACAACATTTACAATAGACCCTAAAGATGCGAAGGATTTTGATGACGCGCTTTCATTTAAACCATTAGAAAATGGGAATTATGAAATTGGTATACATATTGCTGATGTTTCACATTATGTACAACCAGATACTATTTTAGATGAGGAGGCTTATAATAGAGCGACTTCTGTCTATTTAGTAGATAGGGTGGTGCCCATGCTACCAGAAATATTATCAAACGGGGTATGTTCTTTGAGGCCAAATGAAGAAAAACTTACATTTTCTGCCATTTTTGAAATTAATGATAAAGCCGAAGTACTAAAAAAATGGTTTGGCAGAACGGTGATCTATTCCGATAGAAGGTTTGCCTATGAAGAAGCCCAACAAATCATTGAAACTAAAGGAAATAACATTCCCCCAGAGATCTCTTTAACAGGAAAAGCTTATCAAGTAGAACAAAAAATTGTTACGGCTATTTTAAAATTAGATGAACTTGCAAAAAAGCTTAGAAAAAAACGTCTGGAACAGGGAGCAATTACTTTCGATAAATTGGAAGTCAAATTTAATTTAGACGAAAATAATGTGCCTACCGGAGTTTATTTTAGAGAATCTAAAGATGCCAATAAACTGATAGAAGAGTTCATGTTATTGGCAAATAAGAAAGTTGCTGAATTTATTGGTCAGAATAAACAGGGAACCCCTACCAATAATACTTTTGTTTATAGAATTCATGATGAGCCTGATATAGATAAATTAGCAGGCCTTCAACAGATCATAAGTAAGTTTGGATACAAGATCAATACCCAGTCTCGGGAAACAATCTCTCAATCTTTAAATAAATTGCTTCAAGATGTTCACGGAAAGTCTGAGGCAAATATGGTTGAAACTCTTGCTATAAGATCAATGAGTAAAGCTTTATATACCACAGATAATATCGGGCATTATGGATTAGCGTTTAATTATTATAGTCATTTTACATCACCTATAAGGCGCTATCCGGATGTTATCACACACCGTTTATTACAACATTATATAGACGGGGGAAAATCACCAAAACCCGAATCTTATGAAGAAAAGTGTAAGCACTCTTCAGAACGTGAACAACTGGCTTCAAAAGCCGAACGTGATTCTATTAAATATATGCAGGTTAAATATATGCAAGACCATCAGGACCAGGAATTTGTTGGTGTTATTTCAGGGGTAACAGAATGGGGAATTTATGTAGAGATCATTGAAAACAAATGTGAAGGTATGGTAAGGATTAGAGATATAAAAGACGATTATTACATTTATGATGAAAAACAATATGCTTTGGTGGGTCAATCAACAAAGAATATTTTACAATTAGGAAGTAAGGTAACCGTAAAGGTTAAAAAGACAGATCTAGAGCGTAAACATTTAGATTTTGAATTAATTCAGTAAATAAAATTGGGCATAATAATTGCTGATAGAATGACTTAAGATTAGCTAATAAAATTTAAACGATTAAACATGAAAATTAGATATTTAATGATCCTTTTATTAGGATGTACTACGTTAACTTTTGCACAAGATAGAACCCAGAATTTAGGAGACTTTGATGAAGTGAAAATTTTTAACGGATTGAGTGTACAAATTGAGAGATCAAATAAGTCTTCTATTGAAATTTCAGGTAAAAAAACTGACGAGGTAGTCGTAAAGAACATTAATGGTAAATTGAAATTATCTTTAAAATTCCCAGACACCTTTAACGCCGAAAATGTTAAAATAAAAATTTATTATAATAAGGATGTAAGCACATTAGACGCCAATGAAGGAGGGGCAATTTTTTCTGATGAAACTATAAAACAAGAAAGTTTGACTGTTAAATCACAAGAAGGAGCGTATATTCATGTACCGGTCAAAGTGAAATATTTAACCGTTAAGGCAGTTACCGGAGCCAGTATTAGATTGAGAGGCGAAACAAGTAATCAAGAAGTAGAAGTTACCACAGGCGGGGTCTATGAAGGTTATGAGCTTACCTCAGAAGACGCAGAAGTAACGGCAGCTTCAGGGGCAAGTGCTGAGGTAAATGTTACAAAACTTTTAGATGCAAAAGTACGTTTTGGCGGCAACATATATTATAAAGGAAACCCTGAAAAAGTCAATACTAAAAAGATTATAGGCGGCAATATTAAGGATAAAGGCTAAATATTTATGATTTAGGTAATCAATTAATTATTACCTTTGCAAAGTAAAATTTATTAAAATGATGACAGCAACGATATTTTTAGGATTTGTGGGACCGTGGCAATGGATTATTATTGGATTGGCCATTCTGCTTTTATTCGGCGGAAGAAAGTTACCCGAATTAATGAAAGGATTGGGAACAGGCATTAAGGAATTTAAAGATGCCACCAAATCAGATGAAGAAGAAGAAGTGGAAAAAAAGAAAAAATAACAATTGGTTTGATATAAAAAAAGGCGCTCTTACAGCGCCTTTTTTGTTATTAGTTAAATAATTATTCAGGTTTTTTCCTTTTGGCTTCTTTCATCGCTTCCCCAATTTGATTACTTGCGGTAAAGGATGCGACCATATTGTTTAGCATATCGCTTCCTGCTTGGGGTGAATTGGGCAATAAAATTAAATTAGAATTTACATGTTCACCAATAGATTGCAACGTATCGTAATGTTGCGTTACAACAATTAAGGCAGAGGCTTCTTGAGAGTTAATACCAACTTTATTTAACACTTCTACCGACTCTTCTAAACCACGCGCTATTTCTCTTCGCTGATCGGCGATACCCTGTCCTTGTAAGCGCTTGCTTTCAGCTTCAGCTTTGGCTTTTTCAACAATAAGGATACGAGCCGCATCACCTTCATATTGCGCAGCTACTTTTTCACGTTCTGAAGCATTAATCCTGTTCATGGCAGCTTTCACCTGTGCATCGGGATCAATATCAGTCACAAGAGTTTTGATGATATCGTAACCATAATCTACCATAGCATCGTTAAGCTCTGTTTTAACAGCAATTGCAATATCGTCTTTTTTCACAAATACATCATCTAATTTCATTTTAGGAACTTCTGCACGAACAACATCAAACACATAACTGGTAATTTGGTCATGCGGATAATCTAATTTGTAAAATGCATCATAAACTTTTTCCCTGATTACTTTATACTGAACAGAGACTTTTAATTTTACAAATACATCATCTAAGGTTTTGGTCTCTATAATAACATCTAATTGTTGTATTTTAAGACTGAGCCTTCCAGCAATTCTATCTACCAATGGAATCTTCATTTGAAAACCAGAATGACGTATGCTTAGAAATTTACCGAATCGCTCAATAATGGCTGCAGTTTGCTGCTTTACAATAAAAATTGAAGCAACGATGATAACTAGAACAATAATTATAAAGGGCAGATAGCCAAATAATACTTCCATAATTTTTTAGGGTTTTTTATTAATTAAATTTAAAATTTTATGTTACTTATTAAAGCTTATAAAGTTAAGGATTAAAAGATATATTACTTATTTTTGATTAAAATAGTTTTACCTAATGAAAAAGTTTTTAGGAATATTTTTATCGACTATCATCGCGATTTTAATAGTATATTTCTTATTTATTTACTACGTAACTTATAGTGAAGGTTATAGATCGGGAGAATTAATTAAAATAAGCCATAAAGGAGTTGTTTTTAAAACATGGGAAGGTGAAATAAGCCAAGGGGTGTCTGAAGCGCAAACTTTTGTGTTTTCGGTAGAAAGTTCAGAAAAAGATGTGATAAATTCTTTGAAAGAATTGCAAGGAGAAACAGTTAAACTTACCTATAAAGAACGTTTTGCTACATTTCCCTGGTTAGGGGATACGAAATATTTTATCATAAAGGTTGAAAAAACGAATTAAACCTCTGAATTTTATTTAATGATAATTTTTTTGGTCAAAATGTCATGATCAAAATGCATTCTAAGCAAATAAACTCCAGATTTGATATCTTGTAATACTAAAAAGTCTCGACCACTCAATTCTTGGTAAGACCTTAGATTTCTTCCATTTAAGTCAAAAATCTCGACTTTACTTATATCAAACTCTCCATTAGTGTTAAGATATAGCTTTCCGCTTGTTGGATTTGGATAAATAGAAATGGAATTTTGAATCATGTTATCTTCTATCGATAAAACCTCCTGTAATGTAAAAACAAAAGTGCCAACTATTTGGTCTGAAAAAGGCAATGTATTTTGTAAACTACTTATATTCTCTGCCGGATTGGTATCTGCATTTGGTGATGTATAGGTTGCGCCGCTATCCGTACCTGCATCTGTAGCGTAAACATCCATTGAAATTGAAGTTATCCAATTATTGTCAGTATCTGTGAGTTTCAAATTATTGATTTGAGCAACCCAATCCGGACTCGGGGCTATCATTGTTATGAGGGTTATATACGGAAATTCAGCATCTACACCAACATCATTAACAGTTATTGTTCCCAGGCCAGCACTTAATCCTGAACCATTAATAACTTCAAATGCGAGACCTGCGGCAATAAGCAAGTTTATTTCTTGAGTGATGATAGTTGTACCGCCGGTTTCAGCAACCTGTTCAACACCGTCTGACGCAAGGAGACCCAATTGAAGAAAAGCCGAGGCATTTTTATGCGTAGTACCTATTAACGGAGACCAATGAGCTGAGCTCGTGGGATAATCTGTGGGGTGTGTAGTACTGCTCCAATTGCTTATAAACTCAATTTTATAAACAGCATCTTGGGCATAATTTACTGTAGAAATAAATAAGGAGAAGATTAATAAAGTAAAGAGCTTTTTCATCATCATTTGATTTAGTTAAATCTATAGTCAAAAAAAACTCCAAAAACTTACACAGAAATTGTCTTTATAGCATTATTAATACTACTTATAGTTTCTTCTTTACCTATTAATCCCATAATATCAAATACATCAGGGCCTTGCAACGAACCCACCAAACTCACCCGCAAGGGCATCATTACTTTTCCAAAACCAATTCCTTGAGACTCAATCCAATCTTTAACAATAGTTTGTATGTTTTGAGATGAAAAATCTTCGATAGAGCCTAGCACTTCGTTAAGTTTAGCCATCAACGATGGAGTGTCTTCTTTAAAAGCTTTTTTGATTGATTTTTCATCATATGTTGTCGGTGTCACAAAGAAGAAATGTCCTAAGTCCCAAAAATCAGCAACGAATGATGCTCTTTCTTTGATTAAACGAATCACCTTGGTTACATAATCATTGTTATTTTCGATGAAATTAGCAATTTGATCTTTGGCTCGCTCAGATCCATCGGCAGCTGCCATCAACTTTTTTTCGAGGATCGGTAAAAACAAGGCCGTTAAATCATCATCGCTCTTAAGCTGCAAATATTGTTGATTAAACCATTTGGTTTTATCAGGATTAAATTTAGCACCAGATTTACTTACATGTTCAAGGCTAAAAGATTTGATAAGCTCTTCTAAAGAATAGATTTCTTTTTCAGAACCTTCTCCCTCATTCCAACCCAATAAGGCTAGCATATTTACTAATGCATCGGGAAAATAGCCATCTTCTCGATATCCACGTGAAACATCGCCATTATTTTTCCATTCCAATGGAAAAACAGGAAACCCTAACTTATCACCATCACGTTTACTAAGTTTACCTTTTCCTTCGGGTTTTAATATTAAAGGTAAATGCGCGAATGTTGGAGCTTTCCATCCAAAAGCGCTGTATAATAAAACATGTAAAGGCAGCGAAGGCAACCATTCTTCTCCTCTAATTACATGACTAATTTTCATTAAATGGTCATCAACTATATTTGCCAAATGATAGGTAGGCATACCATCAGATTTGAATAAAATTTTGTCGTCTAAAACCTTGGTCTCGATTTTTATTTCTCCTCTAATGATGTCATTTAAAATCAAAGTTTCATTTTCGGGTGTTTTGAAACGAACGACATATTGTTCACCAGATTTTATTCGCTTTTGGACTACCTCTTTACTTAATGATAGTGAGTTGTCTAATTTTAATCGATTATGCCAATTATAAATAAATGTTTTACCTTTTTCTTCATGATCTTTTCTATGAAAATCTAATTTATCGGGAGTATCAAAAGCATAATAGGCATTGCCGGAGTTTATAAGCTCATCAATATATTTTTTATAGATATTTTTTCGTTCAGATTGTCTGTATGGCCCAAAATCACCCCCTATTTCAGGTCCTTCATCTAATGAAAGGCCTAACCAGTTTAATGATTCAACAATATAATCTTCGGCACCTTCTACAAATCTATTTTGATCGGTATCTTCTATGCGGAGAATAAAAACACCATGGTGTTTTTTAGCAAATAAATAATTGAATAATGCGGTCCTAACACCACCAATATGCAACGGGCCCGTTGGACTAGGAGCAAATCTTACCCGAACTTTGTTAATCATTTTGTTAAAATTAGAGAGCAAAGATACTATTTGACAATGAAAATAGTATTTTTAGTGTTTATAAAAGATGGGTAATTTTAATAACATACAAGAAAAACTAAAAGAGTTCATTAAAAAGTATTATACAAATGAACTCATAAAGGGCTTGATTTTATTCTCTGCCTTTGGCCTATTATATTTTTTAATAACATTATTTATTGAATACTTATTTTGGTTAGCGCCTTCGGCAAGAAGTATTTTATTTTATGCTTTTGTATTCGTAGAAATTGGTTTATTAATAAAATTTATTTTGATACCAATTGCAAAATTGTTCGGATTACAAAAAGGACTTTCATCAACAGAGGCATCAAAAATTATTGGCAAGCATTTTCAGGAAGTCGATGATAAATTGTTGAATGTATTGCAGCTGAGTGAAGACAAAGAAAAATCAGAACTCTTGGTGGCCAGTATTGAGCAGAAATCGGCATCCCTGACTCCCATTCCGTTTAAAAAGGCAATTAGCTTTAAGAACAATGTTAAGTATTTGAAATATTTGTCAATACCACTTTTCATATGGTTGTTTACGATACTCACAGGAAACAAATTTATTTTAAATGAAAGTTTAGACAGGGTTGTACATTACAATATGGCCTATGAACCGCCAGCCCCTTTTTCTTTTGTAATACTCAATGAAAATTTAAATTCTTTAGAAGGGAAGCCTTTTGAATTACAAATAGAAACTATTGGAAATATCATTCCCGAAAATGTTCAAATACATTTTAATGATGAATACTATTTGTTAAAAGATAAAGCCAGTGGAAATTTTACTTATTCTTTCGCAAATTTAAAAGAAAATATTTCTTTTTATCTTGAAGCGAATGGCGTAAGATCAAAAGAGCATACTATAAATATTATAAAGATTCCAACCGTTGTTGGTTTCGAAATGTACTTGACATATCCTGCTTATACCGGAAAAAAGAATGAATCAATTTTAAATACCGGAAATACGGCTGTTCCTATTGGCACTCGTGTAACTTGGAACATAAAAACAAGGGAAACAGATTCACTGGCTTTTATTAGTTATAATGTATTTCCGTTTGAGCGAAACACCAATAATATTTTTTCATATTCCAGGCGTTTGCTTAAAGATCTTGAATATCAAATTGCTACATCTAATCTTAATTTAAAGAATTATGAAAGGCTCAATTATAATATTAAGGTTATTGAAGATGAATTTCCAAAAATTACTGTCAAATCAGATATTGATTCAATAAGCAGGGGTCCAGTTCAATTTGTAGGTCAATTAAGCGATGATTATGGGTTGAGAAAGCTAGAGTTGGTTTATTATAATTCAGAAGATAAGCTATCATTAAAAAGGCTTCCTGTGATGATCAACAAAACCACTTTTGAGGAGTTTTATTATGTTTTCGATCCCAAGGAAACAATTCAACTTGAAGAAGGAAAGGCTTATGAAATGTATTTTGAAGTGTTTGACAATGATGGCATAAATGGAACGAAGTCTTCTAAAAGCAAAACATTTACCTATTATAACAAAACGAATGAAGAAATCACAGACGACTTGTTGAAGGAGCAGAAGCAAAGTTTGGAGGAGTTAAATAAAACTTCAAAAAACAACGAAAGATTAAATAAAGATTTAGACGAATTTTCAAAAAAATTGAAGAAAAAATCCGAATTAAATTGGAATGATAAAAAAGATTTCGATCAGTTTTTAAAGCGTCAAGAACAATATCAGAAAATGTTAGAAGAACATTCAGATAAGCTTCAGGAAAATCTAGATGAGCAGAGCCAAAACGAAGAAGATGAAACAATAAAAAATAAGAAGGACGAGCTTAAAAAACGCATTGAAGAAACTAAGGAGTTACAAAAAAAGGATGACCTTTTAGAACAACTTAAAAAAATGTCAGAGAAATTAGATAAGGAAAAAATGTTGGATAAGTTGGATAAACTCACCGAACAGAATAAGCAGAATAATCGTTCATTAGAGAGATTACTTGAAATGGCGAAACGGTTTTTTGTGGAGAAAAAAGCCGTACAAATTACCAGAAAACTCGATTCATTGGCAGAGAAGGAAGATAAATTAAGCGATAGTGAAAACAACAATTCTAACGAACAAGAAAAACTTAACGAGGAATTCAAGAAAATTCAAAAGGATTTTGACGAATTGAATAAGGAAAATCAAAATTTGGTACAGCCTATGGATTTTCCGGATACAAATAAGGAAGAGAATGATATTAAAGAGGAAATGGAAACCGCGAAGGAATTATTAGAAAAGGAAGAAAAGGGTAAAGACGAAAAGAACGATACATCAGGAAATAAAAAGGAAAAATCGGCCACTAAAAGTCAAAAGTCTGCTTCAAAAAAAATGAAACAGTTGAGTAAACAGATGCAAGGAGCAATGGAAGCAATGCAAGGAGAAATGATAGAAGAGAACATTGAAAGTTTGCGCGCCATTTTAGAGAATTTACTGGCCTTTTCTTTTGATCAGGAAAAGTTGATGCTGTCACTCGAAGGAATAGACGCCGGTCATGCAGAATTCCCTGTCAAATTAAAGAAACAGCAGGTATTAAAGGAAAATTTTGAACATATTGACGATAGCCTATATACACTTTCCATGAGGGTTCAACAGATGACATCAAAGATTCAAAAGGACCTTACAGAAGTTCATTATAATATCGATAAATCTTTAGAAAATATCGCTGAGAACAGGATGGAACAGGGAAGATCAAATCAACAATATACGATGACATCGGCCAATAACTTGGCAGATATGTTGAGTGATTTATTGAATAGCCTTCAGAATCCGGGAATGGGTTCTGGTAAGGGCAAAGGGAACGAAATAAGTTTGCCGGACATTATTCAAAAACAAGGAGAGCTTAATGAGAAAATGAAAGAAGGCATGAAAAAAGGTCAAAAGGAAGGTCAAAATGGCACTCAGGGCCAAGGTGAACAAATGACAGGAGAGCAATATCAAATCTTTAAAGAACAGAATGCTTTGAAACAAGCCTTGCAAGAACTAATGAATCAAGAGGGTAAAGGAGGAACAAATGGGCAAAAGGCTTTAGACCAAATGGAGGAATTGGAAAAACAATTATTGGACAAAGGATTTAATAATGATGTTTTAAAAAGAATGATTCGGTTAGAACATGAATTATTAGAACTTGAAAAGGCTACTCAAGAACAAGGGAAGGATAATAAACGAAAGTCTGAAACGAGCAATATTATTTATGAAACGAGGAATATACCGGAAATAAAAGGGAAAAAATTATTTTTCAACTCAAATGAAGTGCTTAACAGAGATCCTTTACCACTAAGAAATGATTATAAGAGAAAGGTCCAGGCTTATTTTAATGAAAAAATTAAAGAATGATATTGTTTAATTTTGAAACAGAATTTTCGATTCTAAATCAAAAAGAAATTAGCAAATGGATTGGCGATTTAATTTTAGAAGAGAATTTAAAGCACGAAGAGATAAATTATATATTTTGTAATGATGATTACTTATTGGAAAAAAACATTAAGTATCTCAAACACAATGAGTTAACAGATATTATTACCTTTGATTATTCTACAGGAAAGTTGCTTTCAGGAGATATATTTATATCAATTGAAAGGGTTGCAGACAATGCCGTTTTATATAATGTGGATATAAAAGATGAATTGCACCGGGTAATGGCCCACGGGATACTGCACCTTTGCGGTTATAAAGATAAAAGCGAGGAAGAAAAAGCGCTAATGCGTGACAAAGAAGATTATTACTTATCTTTGCGCACTTTTTAAGAAAGTTTAACTAATGTTCCACGTGAAACAATGAGTTTGTTCGAAAACATATATGATGTAATTGTAGTTGGAGGTGGCCATGCTGGAAGTGAAGCTGCCGCCGCAAGCGCCAATATGGGCGCTAAAACACTGTTGATTACTATGAATTTGCAGAATATAGCTCAAATGAGTTGCAATCCTGCAATGGGAGGAATTGCTAAAGGTCAAATAATACGTGAAATTGATGCGATCGGCGGATATAGTGGTATAGTTACTGATAAAACGGCTATTCAGTTTAAAATGCTGAATAAATCTAAAGGGCCTGCTATGTGGAGCCCTAGGGCTCAAAGTGATCGAATGCGATTTGCAGAAGAATGGAGATGGATGTTGGAACTAACGCCTAATGTTGATTTTTTTCAGGATATGGTTAATGGATTAATTACCGAGGATGGAAAGGTTACAGGTGTAAAAACGGGGTTGGGAATTACCATAAAAGCTAAATCGGTTATTTTAACAACTGGGACTTTTTTAAATGGTTTGATTCATATAGGTGATAAAAATTTTGGTGGTGGCAGGGCCGGGGAAAGAGCTTCAGTTGGGATCACTGAAAACCTCGTTAAATTAGGTTTTGAATCAGGTAGAATGAAAACTGGTACTCCACCACGAGTCGATGGAAGGTCTTTGGATTATTCTAAAATGGTTGAACAACCGGGCGACCAACAACCTGAGAAGTTTTCCTTTAGTAATCTAACTACTCCTCTTACGCAGCAGCGTTCTTGTTATATGACCTATACAAGTCAAGCCGTGCATGATCTCTTAAGGGAAGGCTTTCATAGTTCTCCAATGTTTAACGGGCGAATACAAAGTATAGGTCCTAGATATTGTCCTTCAATTGAAGATAAAATAGATCGTTTCGCTACAAAGGACAGGCATCAATTATTCATCGAACCAGAGGGTTGGAATACAGTTGAGGTATATGTTAATGGTTTCTCTACATCCCTTTCTGAAGATGTTCAGGCAAAGGCGCTCAGGAAAGTAGCTGGTTTCGAAAACGTAAAATTCTTTAGGTTTGGATATGCAATAGAGTATGATTATTTCCCGCCTACGCAATTAAAGCATACACTCGAGACCAAACTTATCAATAATTTATATTTTGCGGGGCAGATAAACGGAACTACTGGCTACGAAGAAGCTGCTGCTCAAGGATTAATGGCAGGGATAAATGCGGCTTTAAAAATTCAAGAAAAAGAACCATTTATTCTTAAAAGGAATGAGGCCTATATAGGTGTTCTGATAGATGACCTTATAACTAAGGGAACTGAAGAGCCATATAGGATGTTTACCTCCAGAGCAGAGTATAGAACCTTATTAAGACAAGATAATGCCGATTTACGCTTAACACCTAGGTCTTTCGAAATTGGCTTGGCCTCAAAGGATCGCATGAACCGCGTTATTGAAAAACAGGAGAAGACAGATGATTTTGTTAATTTTCTACAACAATCGAGCATTAAGCCTGAAGACGTAAACAATATATTAAAGGATAAGGAATCTGCAGAAATAACACAATCTATGAAGATGTTTAAAATCGCTTCGAGACCCCAATTAGACTTCAACGATGTGCGTCAGTTTCCTGGTGTGAACGATTTTATCATTGATAATTCGATCGATAACGAAATTATTGAACAGACGGAAATACATGTAAAATACGCGGGGTATATAGAAAAGGAAAAAAATAATGCGGATAAATTAAACAGGTTAGAAAATATCATAATTCCCCAAAACTTTAACTATAACAAGATCAAATCACTTTCATTTGAAGCTCGGGAAAAATTAAGTTCAATACAGCCAAGCACCATTTCTCAGGCTAGTAGAATTTCTGGAGTTTCTCCAAGTGACGTTTCTGTTCTATTAGTTTATATGGGCAGGTAAAATAGTTCCACGTGAAACATATAGATAAATCACCTATAAATAATTCACCTTTAAAACCTTTTTTAAACTGTGTAGACCATACAGTTTCACGTGAAACATTTTCTATTTTTATTGATGAAAATGCAGAATTATTAGTTACCACACCAAGGCCTCAAGATAACGATTTGGGGAAATATTATGAAAGTGAAGATTATATCTCTCATTCAAACAAGAATAATTCCATAGTTAATAAAGTATATCTCATCGTAAGGAATTATACAATTAGGAGAAAACTTAAATTATTAAAATCATTTCATTCTGAGGGTAAAGAACTCCTTGATATAGGTGCGGGAACAGGAGATTTTTTAGCTGCATGTAAAAATAATGGCTGGGTTATACATGGCGTAGAACCAAATAAAAAAGCAAATAAGATTGCTCAAAGAAAAACGAGTATTGAGATAAACGATGATATTAAGGAAATCCTAAATAAACAATTTGACATTATTACCATGTGGCACGTTTTAGAACATGTTCCAGATCTTAATTTTTATATTTCAAATCTAAAAAAATTATTAAAAGCCAATGGCACTTTGGTAATTGCAGTTCCGAATTATAAAAGTTTCGATGCAACATATTATAAGGATAATTGGGCCGCTTATGATGTACCCCGGCATTTATGGCATTTCTCACAAAAAGCAATTAAAGGTTTATTTGAGCAAAAAGGAATGAAAGTAATAGATATTGTGCCTATGAAATTTGACGCCTATTATGTGAGCTTGCTTTCTGAAAAATACAAAACAGGTAGATCTAATTTACTAAAGGCTTTTTTTATCGGATTAAGATCAAATTATAGGGCAAATTCAACTGGCGAGTTCTCATCACTCATTTATATCATAAAAAACGCTGAAAAATGATTTTAAGACGATTTAGAGTGTTTTTTTGATATGTATAGTACAATTACTTCCTTTAACAGCAAAGTAAGCCTTAGGCATCAACTCTGCGGCTAATTTCAAATAATTTTATACTATAGAGCTGTGAATATTAATAAATTTTATCTATAATACGTTTTACTAAATAATTTGCTTTTATTAATTGCTTTTTAGATTTCTAATTTTATGTAGCTTTGCACATCAATAAATAAAAATTTAATAATGAAAAAATTAGTATTAATATTTGTAGTTACAATTTCTTTAATTTCTTGTACACAAACTAAAATTGCGTATGTAGATGTCGAAGAGTTAATGAAAGAGTATAAAGGAACTAAAGATGCTGAAGCTTCTATCAAGGGTAAATCTGATATCTTAAGGGCAGAATTGGATAGCCTTATAGTTGGATGGGAAACAAAAGCCAGGGAGTATCAACAAAAGGCACCGGGAATGTCTGCTAAACTTAAGGCAGATCGAGAACAAGTACTTATGCAAGAGCAACAATCAATTAATCAACGTCAACAGGTTATACAGCAGGAAGTACAATTAGAAGGTCAGGAAAGCTTAAAAACACTGTCCAAAGAAATAAATGATTTTGTGAAGGAATATGCAAAAGAAAAGGGTTATAATTTTGTTTTAGGCACATCTGGAGAAGGAGGCACGGTAATGTATGGTGAGGAAAAATCGGATATTACTGAAGAAGTATTGGTTCAACTCAATAAAGCCTACAAATCAAAATAAAAAAGTAAATACCTAATAATCAATAAGATAAGCCTAAAAAATTACTTTTTAGGCTTTTTTATTTGCGAAATTTTGATCTAAAAATAACTTTTATTAATACTTAATTTGAAAAACTGGCGTTATGATATCGCTAACCCAACATTAAAATTGATGAAAAATTATTTTTTATTAACCATTTTATTTTTCTCCTCATTATCATTTTTTGCCCAGACCTCATCGGGTAAACATCATATAAAATATTTGGAAATTAACACCATGCAGTCTGATTATGGAGTTACTTTTTTAGATGATGAAAATCTCGTATTTACGGCACCAAGCAACGAAAAAACAAGAAATCCACAGCAGGATTTGTTCGTCGGAGAAATTGATCCTCAGGGCGAAATCGTTAAAAAAGAAAGAGTAAAGGGTATTGTGAGTAACAAGATCACAAAAACAGGTATTGCGTATAGTAGTGATTCAAAGACGGTGTATTTTTCGGCAAAAAAGTACAAAAGAAGAAAAAGAAGCAAGGACAAATACGAACTTTTTAAGGCTAGAATCGATTCATTAGGTAATTGGACCGATATGGAGAAATTGCCATTTAACAGTAAAAGATATTCAACAGAGCAACCTGCCTTAAGTAAAGACGGTAAGAAATTATTTTTTGTTTCAGACAGACCATCTTCCTATGGTGGAACTGATATATTTGTAGTGAAAATAAATGACGATGGAACTTTTGGTGAACCAACCAATCTAGGCGATAAAATAAATACCCGAGGAGACGAAGTTACACCTTATGTGACTGATAATAATATATTATATTTTTCATCAAATGGTCATGAAGGAGGTTATGGAAACCTTGATGTTTATGCAAGTGAAATCTTTGAAAATACAGTTTCAGATCCATTACATTTAGAGTCTCCAATTAATAGTTTGAATGACGATTTTGCCTATATAGTAAATAGCAAAAATAATAGCGGATATTTTTCGTCGAACAGATTACAAGGCCAGGACAACAATGATATTTATGCATTTACAATTGAAGAAGACAAACCAGAAAAATGCCTTCAGGAGATTGCTGGAATTGTAAGGGACAAAGAGACTAATGAGCTTTTAAAAGACGCCGCCATTACATTATTCGATAATGACGGGAATCAAGTACAACAAGTTCTAACCGATAAAGACGGGACATACAAACTTGATTTGGATTGTAGTCAAACATATACTTTAGTAGCATCAAGCTTACATTATTCTAAAGAAGAGCATATTATAAATACAGCAAATTATAATAATGCACCCGATTTAACGGCTGATAAATATTTGGTGAAGAATTTAGAAGATGCCATTAGTGATGTTTCTAAGGAGAATAATGCAACTACTACAAAAGAAGAGGCAAAAGAAGAGGTAGTTGAAAACCTAAATGCTATCTATTTCGATTTTGATAAATCATCGATAAGAGAAGATGCGACGGAAGAACTGGATAAGATCGTGAAGATCATGAAGGAAAACTCAAACGTTAAAATAGAAGTAACTTCTTATACCGATTCTAGAGGAAGTAGTGCCTATAACCTTAAATTATCTGAAAGAAGAGCCAAATCTTCCATAGATTATATAGTCTCTAAGGGCATTGATAGAAACCGATTAACGGGTAAAGGACTTGGTGAAAGCAGAATGGTAAATAAATGTATCAACGGAGTTGAATGTAGCGAAACTGCACATCAAAAAAATAGACGAACCGAGTTTGCAATTATAAATCAAAGCGCTTCAAATACCTCCATTGATATAAACACCAATCAGGATTTAGCTTCGCAAGACGGGAAACCGCCAATTGCAAAAAGTGTTAAGGGTATAATTAGTAACGAAATATTTAAAAAAAAAAGTTAGCAACGTCTGATTTTGACTCGCAAAAAAATCTTCAACCGTCAGATCCTATCGAAAAGAGCATCGATGAAGTTGAGAATGAAGATTCTGATAGCGATTTAATTGCAACCAATGCGGTTTTAAAAACAGAAAAGAGCCTTAGCGGTGATGTAATTGTTAATGAAAGTAACATTATTAAAAAAGAAGATCAGCATGCTAATGTTATATTATCGGATAACAAACTGATTGAACAATCAGATAATATTAATACCAACAACGACCTTAACTTTGTAGAAGGTTCAGAAAATCTGGTTAAAAATACAGGAAGCGTTATAGAACAGGAGGGTGATATTAATCATGAAAAGGAAATTTCTCGAATTTCATTAATAAAAAAAAAACCACCAGACACAACCGAACAGTTAAATATTCATCTCGATAATTCAGTACCAGGTAATTTAGACACAGTTGATAATCCAACCAATTTTAACAGTTCTAAAAATGATAATGTTGCTTCGGATTTAGCTTCTTTTAACCAAGATCTAGATAAAAAAAGAGATTTAAGCAATATTGAAACTACTTCTCAAAATTTATTTACTGAAGAATTTGTGGACCAGCCAATAATAACCCATCGCTCATACCCGATAGATTCTAAAATCGCAAATGAATTAAACTTAGAGAATCAGGAGGTACAACCCATAAGCGAAGAGCAAAATGGTTTTAATCCAGACAATTTAATAGTCCAAGATAATTATGATTATGACGAGTCTTCCGAAAAAACAGTATTAACTGAAAAAGTTATTCTAAATAGTGCTGTAATTATGAGTACCGTTGATGTATCGGCAATGAAAATAAAGAGCAACGGAAAATACGTTGAAACAGATATTGCTTCGAGAACAGATGCTATTCTAGTAAATTTTAAACTAAGTAAAAATTCCTTTCAGAGCTCAGGGTACAAAGAGGTTTATATTGTAATACAAAACCCTAATGGTAAAGTTATAAATGAAAAAGGTACATTTAAGTTGAAAAACGGCAATGATGTATCGTATACCGATAAAACAACCACATATTACGAAAAGAGAAATTTGGCAGTATCAATTTTTTCAGACCGATTTATTCAAAAAATTGTAAAAGGCACATATATAGTTAAAATCTACATAGAAGGATATTTAATAGGAGAGACCTTTTTGATATTAGAGGGATATTAACTTTATATAATCTTAGTTTTAAGACATAAGATATACCCCAAAAACTGCGACTAAAAAATATACTGCAATAGTCATAGCCCCAGCATAATCCTTTGCAATTCTTTGGCCCAGCAATAAAGCTAACAGTACCTTAGCTCCTAAACCTGAAGCATAAAACCCTATAGTTGTTATACCGGCCCAATATATTTGAACGATTCCTATAATACATAAGACACTTACTATCAATTCTCCAATCATGATTATTCCCAACAAGATTGGTACATTATTCTTTAAGAAAGTTTTACTAAAATGTTCTTTTAAGAATGATAAATTTCCTTTCCAATCGGTTAATTTATCTAATCCAGACTGCAAAAATGTAATGGTTAAAAAAACAAGGATCAATAGATGCGGGGCAAATTTAGTCGCGGTTTGAAGGAGATTTTCCATATGGTTTTTCTTTATTTTTAAAGCAAGTAAAGCTATAGTTTAATTTTAAAATAACCTTTGACAATCATTGCAAATATAGTATCTTGGCTTATTAATTAATAAATTAACCCCAAGCCATGTTAAAGACCGTACTCGTTGATGACGAAATTAATGCCCTGGAAGCTTTAGAATGGAAATTGAATCGTTATATTGAGGATATTCAAATCATTAAATGTAATTCTCCGGTAGAAGCCATTGCCGTTATTGAAAAGGAAAAACCAGATTTGGTTTTTTTAGACATTGAGATGCCTGAGATGGATGGATTTACCATGTTGCAGAAGCTTTCGAATACTAATTTTGACCTAATATTTACTACCGCACACGATGAATTCGCTTTAAAGGCAATCAAAGTTTCAGCTATAGATTATTTGCTTAAACCTGTTGATAAAGATGAGCTCATTACCGCTGTCGATAAAGTACGTGAATCGCGTAAAGGCAATCAACTTGAAGATAAATTACAATCATTATTTACAAATCTTAAAGATAAAAATGATAAAATAAGCATTGCGGCAGATGGTAAAATTTATTTATTAGAAAGGGATGATGTGATCATGTTAAAATCTGATAAAAGTTATACCACTATTTTTCTAAAGGATGATAAGAAAATTGTTGTTTCAAAAACGCTTAAGGAAGTAGAAAAGAAATTCGATTATTCTGAATTCTACCGAGTACATAATTCCTATCTAATAAATATCAACCACGTAAAGGAATATTTAAAAAGTATGGGTGGGGAATTGATAATGAGTAACGGAATGAGTGCAAGTATTAGTAGAAATAAGAAAAATGAATTATTAGAAAAACTTTTTTAGCGGTTGATTTATGTTATTAGATTTTAGCTCTGAAATTTATTCATGGATGAGAGGGGCACTTCTTATCTTATCAATTTATCATCTGTTAATATATTTTCAAAACAAAAAAAAAGTATTCCTATTTTACAGCACTTATTTATTTTGCTTTTTTCTCTATTTTTTAAAAGATATCAGTCCAGCCGAATATTTACCGGTTTATAAATATATTAACTTCTCAATACAATTACTAGGTTATGCTGCTTACGTTTCTTTTGGAAGAGAATTGCTTAATACAAAAAAGTATGTTCCTGAATGGGACCAGCTATTAGTCCTGGAAATTAAATTATTTTTAATAATTGCGATCGCTTTATTATTTATTCAATTCATTTGGGGATACAGTTATCAAGAAAGTCTTTTTTTAATTTTAGCACCTATTTTTACTGTTTTTTCTTTGCTCACCTATATCGTACTGACTAAAATTAGAGGTAGACATGTCACATTTTTCATTATTGGTTCGTTAACTTATTTAATCTTAGCTAATCTTAGCTTATTAGGCCCATATTTTACCAATGAAAACTATTTTCTGGCAAAAGGTATTGACCCTATGTTTTTTACTTATCTGGGGGCTATTATAGAAACTTCGATGTTTGCTTTGATTATTGGGTATACTGTTAATAGGCTTGAAATTCATAAAGCGGAATCTGAAAACCAGTTAGCATTAAAGATTAAAGAAATGAGCGACCTGAAAATGACCGTTTTGCAAACACAAATGGACCCACATTTTTTATATAATTCTTTAAATTCTATTAATAATTTTGTCTTGAAAAATGATATCGAAAAGGCATCTGATTATATTACGAAATTTTCTAGGTTAATAAGGGAAATACTAAAGAATTCTACAAGTTTAACGATTCCATTAGAAAAAGAATTAGGAATATTAGGACTTTATGTAAAATTAGAACAAATGAGGATGATTGGAGGCTTCGATTATGTGGTAACCATTGATGATAATATAAACCTAAAGGAGATTAAAGTGCCACCCTTATTTATGCAACCCTATATTGAAAATGCCATTTGGCATGGATTTGCATCTAAAAAGGAAAATAAAAGAATCACATTGAATATTTACGACGATGATGATAAAATACGTTGTGAGATTATTGATAATGGTGTAGGCATAAAACAATCAGCTTCAAATGCCAATGAAGCCGATACCAATAGAAAACCATTTGGTTTAAGAGTATCTGAAGACAGAATTAAATTATTGCACGAAAATAAAAATGTATATGTGATCATTGAGGATATTTCGAATGAAAATTCAACAGGTACCAAGGTTACTTTAAAATTTCCAAAAGTGATTTAATTTACCATTTGTTTACAAAACCTTACCATTTATTAAGCCCTGTCATGCAATTATTGTTTTTTATCATCATTGATAGAAACATGATGTAAATTTGAGTTGACTAACGAAACTCCCCTAATTTCTATGTCTTTAACGTCATTCTCGAAACCATCAGATGCTGATGTGTTGCAAAAATTATCTGAACAAGATACTACGGTTAGTTTTGTTGGTAAAGGAAGTATTCATCAAAATGTAAATGAAACACTTTACATAAGAACTATTAAAATAAAACTTAATAAGGAAGAAGTATTAAAAAACGTAATTTATATTAAAAAAGGAATTACGTGGTTGTTTAAAAAAATTGAGACAATATCTGTTGTTTCAACCCCGACTATGATAAAGGAAAAAATAGAATGAAAATTATAAACTGAAGTTTCATTTAACCCAATTTGCGTATAAGGGAAAATTACTATGAAAAAGAAGTAATTAGAGTTATTTCATTAAAAGCCTCAAAATTCAATTCAATTTTGGGGCTTTCTTTTTCCAATTTTTATAAGGATTTTTGCTCAAATTCGCATTATAATATTTCTTAATTCCAGTAACTTCTTTACCCAACCAAGATGGCTTTTCGAAGGGCTCATTGTTATCAGACAATTCGATCTCGGCAATGTATAGGCCCTTATTTATTCCTAAAAACTCATCTACCTCTATGGTATGCCTGCCCGATTTCACTAGATATCTCATCTTCTCAATTAGATGCTCTTCACAAAGCAATAACAAAGGAGCTATATCATTGATCGATATTTCTTTTTCCCACTCGTAACGACTTGATCCAAGGTCAAAAGAAAGTCCTTTTATAGTTATAAAACCTTGATCATCTTGCATTCTAACCCGAACTACCCTATGTTTATCAGAATTTAAAAAACCTTGTTTTATATGTATTTTTTTAAAACTTATTTTTTTGAATTCAGATGATTTTACTAAAAACTTCCGTTCAATTTCAATCGACATCTATTTAATTTTTAACAGCACTAAAAATACTCTTTTTATCGTTAATTAATATTAAATATCTTTGACACCATTATTCATGGTATTATGAAGAAACATTTGTTATTGGTCCTGTATTTTTTACCTCTACTAATTTGGTCTCAAACCGATTTTAGTCAGAGCTGGGAAGATTTTTATTCATACAATAATGTTAAAGATTTTATTAAGGTAGAAACAAAAATTTATGCCGTAACAGATAATGCGGTTTTCATATATGATATATTGACGCAAGAAGTTGAAAAACTATCTTCTGTGAAGGGTCTATCTGGAAAAACTACATCGAGTATTTATTTTAACGAGGAATTTCAGCGATTGGTAATTGGCTACCAATCCGGACTGATCGAAATTGTCGATAATGATGGAAAGATTACTATTGCCAATGATATTGAAAGATTAAATATTACAGGTGAAAAGGAAATAAGACATATATCCCAATACAATAACCATCTATATTTATCCACCCCCTTTGCAATTGTGGTCTATGACATAGAGAAATTACAATTTGGAGACACTTATTTTATAGGGAATAATTCATCAACCGTGAGTATAAATCAAATCAATATATTTCAAGACTTAATTTATGCCGCTACAGAAATAGGAATTTTTACCGCTGACGTTACATCACAAAATTTAATAGATTTTAATAATTGGCAACAACCGCAAGGTGATTTTACAGGCGACTTTCAGACTATTGAAAAATTTGAGAATCGATTATTCACTTCAAAATTAAGTGGTTTTTATGAGATTATTGGTCAATCAAGCTTACAGTCTATTAATTTTTTAGCAGACAATATTTTGATGTTAAAGTCATCTGAGGATTATATAACGGCAACCACAAGAAAATCTGCCTACGTTTATGATAGTGCTCTCAATCAAGTCGCAGTAACAGATACATCTTTAGAATTTAACTATAATTTACAATCGTCTTATGCAGAAAATGACGATATATACCTTGGAACTGCCGAATATGGTATTTTACAGGTCAATTTCTCTAACATAAATGATTATTTGGAGATCCATCCGCAAGGCCCCACATCAAATGATGTTTTTTCAATAACTGCAGAAAGCAATAGTTTGTGGGTAGTTTATGGAGGTTATAATGGTGCTTTCACACCTTTAGACAGAAGGGCAGGATTTGGCCATTATAATGGTGAAGACTGGAGCAATATGCCTTACGATCCATCATTTCCAGCAAGAGACTTGGTACATGTTACCGTTCACCCCGATAATCCGGAAAAGGTTTTTATAAGTTCATGGAACGACGGAATTTTAGTTGTTGAAGACGACATTATTGCAACCCTTTGGAACGATCAAAATAGCGGTTTAGAAAGACTGGTTAACCCAGGTTTTCCAGATTTTTACAGTATCAGAATTAATGGAACGGCATTCGATAATAGCGGAAATTTTTGGGTTGCAAATGCCTGGGTGAATAAACGATTAAAAAAGCTATCACCCAATGGAACTTGGAGTGAATTCGATTTAAGTTCCATTATGACGGATGTTGCTTTAGGTTTGACGGAGTTAGTGGTAGATCGCTCTGGAAGTGTTTGGATAGGATCAAGGCGTAATGGTGTGTTGGTATACAATGAAAATGGAGATAGAAAACGAGCGTTAATAACAGAGACTACTAAAGGATCTTTGCCCGATCCGAATGTTAGAACATTAGCAGTTGATAGAAACAATAGGGTATGGATCGGCTCAAAAAAGGG
>CBDUPN010000011.1:0-37548 GCA_965369125.1 uncultured Aureibaculum sp.
TTACTTCTCTATCATCCGAATCTAAAGGCATAAAAAAGCCATAATCTTTAAACTTTACCATAGATTCTTTTTCATTGCCTAAATCCAACTTCATCCAACAACCTTTTGATTTACAAACCTCATTGATACTGGAAGAAAACTTAACTGCTATCGTATCGCCTTCTTTTAGTGAACTGAATTTCTCGCGCATGACCTCTTTAGAAATAGCTTCATCATCGCTGATCTTTTCACCATATGAAAAATAAGCTATTTGCTCCTTTTCAACTTCTTGGGATTTGATTTTATTTTTACATGCACTCAAACCAATTATAAATACTAATACAATTATTATTTTTTTCATCATAAAAAATTTATTTTGACAAAAATACTATAAAAACCTATTCATAATTGACTTTCAACAAAAACTTTAAGATTTAGAAGTTTCATAATTTGGTGTTTAAATTGCCATAAGATTATTTAAATTCTTACTTTTGTACTTTATAAAATCCTATCCAATGAGCCTAGAAATTTCAACCCTAATTGATGTTCAGAAAGTCGAAAAATCAAAGATCTCTCAAGTAGATTTTAATAATTTACCGTTTGGTCAAGAGCATACAGATCATATGTTTGTTTGCGATTACAAAGATGGTAAATGGCAACAGCCTAAAATAATGCCGTATCAAAACATAAGCCTCGATCCGTCGGCCAAAATATTTCATTATGGCCAATCTGTCTTTGAAGGAATGAAGGCCTATAAAGACGCTCAGAATAAAGTTTGGTTGTTTCGACCATTAGATAATCAAAAAAGGATCAATATCTCATCAAAAAGGTTAGCTATTCCTGAATTTCCAGCGGATTATTTTATGGAGGGGTTAAAAACACTTTTACAGATAGATAGCGACTGGATCCCTACAACAGAAGGCAGTTCACTTTATGTAAGACCTTTTGTTTTCGCAACCGGGAAAGGATTACATGCCTCTCCTTCTAAAGAATATAAATTTATTATTGTCTGCTCACCTTCCGGCTCCTATTTTGCCGGTAAAGTCAAGGTATTAATTGAGGAAAATTATTCGCGTTCAGCCAATGGCGGTGTTGGATTTGCCAAAGCAGGTGGTAATTATGCCGGACAATTTTATCCTACCCAACTGGCCATCGAAAAAGGCTACAATCAAGTTATTTGGACCGACGATAATAAACATGAATATATCGAAGAAGCCGGAGCCATGAATATATTTGTAAGAATTGGCGATACGCTTTTAACTGCACCAACGAGCGACAGGATCTTGGATGGCATCACTAGAAAAAGCGTTATAGAAATTGCCAAAGATGAAGGCATTCATGTTGAAGTTAGAAAAATCTCTGTAGATGAATTAATTGAAGCTTCAAAAAAAGGTACCTTAAAGGAAATGTTTGGTGCCGGAACGGCGGCCGTTATATCACCAATTTCCGGTTTTGGATTTAGAGGAAAAGATTATCAACTTCCTGAGATTGAAAACAGTTATGCCACCCGCATGAAAAAGAGAATTACCGATATTCAATATAACCGAAGTGACGATAAATTTGGCTGGAGATATTTGGTCAAGTAAAAATACTATTACATAAAGGCTCTTTTTTAGAGCCTTTTATTTTTCAAGGATTTCCGTAATATTTGGTTTAAAATAATTAGGACCTTTTAATACCTTACCATCTTCGCGATAAATAGGTTTTCCGTCTTCTCCTAATTTACTCATATTACTTCTCTGAATTTCATTAAAAACCTCCTCTATTTTGTATTGCATACCATGTTCAATAATGGTGCCGCAAAGTATATATAACATATCTCCCAATGCATCGGCCACCTCCACCAGATCATTATTTTTTGCCGCTTCCAAATACTCCTTATTTTCTTCATCCATCAGGTCAAAACGCAACTGTAATTTTTTATCTGAAAGCTTCGCTATGGGCTCTTTTTTATACCCTAATCCGAAGGCCTTATGAAATTTTTTTACTGCTTTTATCTTTTTTTTCATTTCCTTAAAAGTACTTCATTAATAATCGTGCTGGCGCTATTCTTAATACAAATGCTATAAGTCTCCAGCGTTTCGTTATGTAAGCTTTTCTTTTTTTATTTTTAATCGCAGCATATATCTGATTAACTGCCTTATCGACGGAAGCCATCCAAAAAGTATCGCTGATGATGATATCAGTATCAACGTAACCGGGTAAAATATTTGTAACATCGATCTTTGCCTTTTTAGTGCGTTTTGCTTTCATCCACAGCGATTCTAAATAACTGGCCTGGAATGCCTTTGATGCATGGTAAGCAGCCACTTGCCTATTCCCTCGGATGGAGGCTATCGAAGTAACCCCTACCAAATGACCATAACCTTGATCTTTAAAATAATTATAAGCTAACTGATACACTTTTGTCGCTCCTAATACGTTTGTTTCTAATGTTGGCAGATCCTTTTCCCAAGATAGATCGAAATTTGGCACTGCAATTCCGGCGTTATGGATTATAAGATCAATTTTTTCAAAAATAGATGGCAATTCTTCAAATATTTTATTGGTAGCATTGATATCTGTAATATCGTGCTCTTTAACAACATATTGCGCCGGATTTAATGCCTGAATTGATTCTAACTTATCAATTCGTCTACCCGTTATCAGGACTTTATAACCCTCTTTGACCAATAAATTCGCCAAAGCCTCTCCAATACCTGAAGTTGCGCCAAAAACGATGGCATTCTTACCCATATAATCTTAACATTTTCGGCAAAAAAGCGTATTTTTGCCTGCATAAATATACACGAAATGTTTAGTAAAGGCCAACAAGTTTTTGCACTATTTTTTATTTTAGCTTTTGCAATTTTGCTTATCTGGAGCTATCGCAAGGATATAAAACTGCATAAAAAATATTATAAAAATGTTTGGGTTGTTGGTTTAGGTATCATTTTAGTTATTGCTGCTTTTGCATTGGTAACTTTCTTATTGCATGAATAAAAAAATCACTAGATCTTTTTTACCGAAATGATCTTGGAAGGACAAGCTTCCTTTGCTTTCACACTACCTTCCAATATTGATTCGTCAGGTGATTTTAAGGTATAAAATCCTTTCTTGCTCTGTGAGTGCAACAATACAGCCTTCCCGTCTTTTTTCGACATTTGAAATTGCCCGGGTGCTAATTCAACGCAATAGTTACAGCCAATGCATTTGGCTCTTTGTAGGGTAATGATAACCATTACACCTGTGCAAATTCTGTTGCCACAATTTTATAGAGTTTGTCAGATGGGCGAATCCTGAAATTCATCGGTAAAGTAACCGAATCTCCTTTGGTAGCTTCGGTCCCCTGCTCATCATTCACGTACATTTCTTCTATAATCATTTCTTGAGCTCCTGTAGTTGGGCCTGTTATCAAAATGGTATCACCTACTGCGATATCATAAGCCTCTATCAAGAATTCACCAATATTGGCTTTAGGAAAAAAATGCATTCCTTTACCTACATAAACCTTTTTCTGGGTGGCATGTGATCCAGATTCTTTACTCCATTCTCCTAATTTCTGACCTAAATAATACCCATTCCAAAACCCTCTATTATAAACTTTTTCAAGCTCTTTCATCCATCCTATCACCTTATCCTTGTCATAGGTGCCGTTAGCAATACTGTCTATCGCGTCCCTATAACATTTAATTACTTTAGCAACATACTCTGGTGCTCTTCCTCTACCCTCTATTTTTAATACACTTATCCCGGCTTCTGCCACCTGATCTAGAAAATCGATCGTACATAGATCTTTTGGTGACATGATATACTCATTATCTATTTCCATTTCTACTCCAGTTTCCTGGTCTATAACAGTATATTTTTTTCTGCAGTTCTGTTTACATGCTCCCCTATTAGCGCTAGAATTATAGGCATGCAAACTCATATAACACTTGCCCGAAACGGCCATACATAAAGCGCCATGTCCAAAGATCTCAATTTCTATCAATCTTCCGGAGGGGCCTTTTATTTGTTCTTTTTCAATTTGGTCTGTGATCTTCGTCACCTGCCTTAAACTTAACTCCCTGCTCAACACAATCGTATCTGCAAACATGGCGTAGAACTTGACAGTTTCTATATTCGTAATATTAATTTGAGTGGAAATATGTACCTCCATCCCAACACTTCTGGCCACTGAAATGACAGCCTGGTCCATGGCAATAACAGCCGAGATATTTGCTTCCTTGGCTTTTGTAACCAATGTTTTTACTACTGAAAGATCATGATCGTAAATAATCGTATTTAAGGTTAAATATGTGCGTACGCCTTTTTCACTGCATCTTCTGGAAATTTCCGGCAGATCATCCATGCCGAAATTTATAGACGCCCTGGCCCTCATATTTAATTGCTCTACCCCAAAATAAATAGAATCGGCTCCATTATCCAATGCTGCCTGTAAAGACTCAAAATTTCCGGCCGGTGCCATTAATTCAATTTTATTTCTCATCATCCTTTCCTTTTACTTTTTATATAATAATACTTCTGAACGGCCTTTTTTAAATATCTTATTGCTGTTGTGCGTCCCTTTACGCAAGGCCTTTTGTTCTTCGTAGGGTAAGTTATAGATATATTTACATTCTTTTGAGCAACAGCCATCCATTTTTTGCTTACATGTATCACACTGTATGAATAATAAATGACAGGCCTCATTCTCGCAATTGACATGTGTATCGCAGGGATTTCCACATTGATGACAGTTGGCTATAATTTCTTCCGAAATACGCTCACCTCTTCTATGATCGAATACAAAATTTTTGCCAACAAATTTATTTTGTAATTTCTTTGCTTTCACCTGCCTCACATATTCAATAATACCCCCTTCTAACTGATATACATTTTTAAAACCTTTATGTTTATAGTAAGCGCTCGCTTTTTCACATCGGATTCCACCGGTACAATACATCAGTAGATTTTTATCCTCTTTGTGTTCTTTTAAATCCTCTTCTATGATATCAAGTGAATCCCTAAACGTATCTACATCCGGTGTAATGGCTCCTTGAAAATGACCAATTTCACTTTCATAATGATTGCGCATATCTACACAAATCGTATTAGGATCTTGCAGCAATTCATTAAATTCCTTTGCACCTAAATGAATTCCCTTATTGGTAACATCGAATGTTTTATCATTCAATCCATCAGCAACGATCTTGTCTCTGACTTTGATCTTTAGTTTTAAAAAAGATTTATTATCCTGTTCAACCGCGATATTTAGTCTGACACTTTTTAAAAAAGGTATACTATCTAAATGATCTTTGAATTGATTAAAGTAATCTGCGGGAACCGAAAGTTGAGCATTAATACCTTCATGGGCAATATAAATTCTTCCAAGAACATCCAGTTCATTCCATGCTACGAATAAATAATTCCTGAACAAGGTCGGATTTCCAATTTTGGCGTAGGCATAGAAAGACAATGTTAATCGCTGCTTACCAGTTTGCTCGATCAACAAGGCTCTTTCTTTTGCACTTAAGGTATTGTACAGTTGCATGCTATACTAATGCTAAGTTTTAAAGAATAAATATTAATATTTGCGCAAAAATAAGGGTTTTCAATCTTTTTATTTAAAAAATCCAACATTTTAAACAAATTTGAAATATTTTAAACTTTGAGTAAGTTTTAAATAAAAAGGTATAAATTCTATCAATCTTTTTATAACCTTTGCAATCTTAAACATAATTATAAATGTTATATCTATGAAAATAGCTGTGGTTGGAGCCACCGGAATGGTAGGCAATGTAATGTTAAAAACGTTGGAAGAACGTAATTTTCCTGTGACAGAATTGATCCCTGTGGCATCTGAAAAATCGATTGGTAAAAAAGTAAAATATAAAGGAAAGGATTACTCAATAGTCGGTTTACAAACGGCGGTTGAGATGAGGCCAGATATCGCTTTGTTTTCAGCCGGAGGTGGTACCTCTCTAGAATGGGCACCGAAATTTGCCGAAGTTGGTACCACCGTAGTGGATAATTCCTCTGCATGGCGTATGCATCCTGATAAAAAACTTATTGTTCCCGAAATAAATGCAAACATTCTAACTGAGAATGATAAGATTATTGCCAATCCTAATTGTTCCACCATACAAATGGTCGTTGCTCTTGCGCCGCTTCATAAAAAATACAAGATCAAAAGGTTGGTAATTTCTACTTATCAATCTATTACCGGAACCGGTGTAAAGGCTGTAAAACAGTTAGAAAACGAATATAAGGGCGAGAAGGGAGATATGGCTTACCACTATCCGATTCATAGAAATGCCATTCCGCATTGCGATGTATTCGAGGAAAATGGATATACCAAAGAGGAAATGAAATTGGTACGCGAAACGCAAAAGATCTTAAACGACAAAACCATTGCTGTTACCGCAACAGCCGTGAGAATACCGGTTGTTGGAGGACATAGTGAAACTGTTAATATTGAATTTGAAAATGAATTTGATGTATCAGAAATTAGAAAGCTTTTAAATGAATCTCCGGGTGTGACGGTACAAGATAATTTAGAAACGAACACCTATCCAATGCCTATTTATGCAGAAGGAAAGGATGATGTTTTTGTGGGTAGAATACGAAGAGATCATTCTCAACCAAAAACATTGAACATGTGGGTTGTATCTGACAACTTGAGAAAAGGAGCGGCCACCAATACCATCCAAATAGCCGAATATTTAGTAAAAAAAAACCTGGTAAATAACAAAGTTATTTCTTAAGATAGCTTTTAATACGAATAAAAAAAGACCGAATTAATTCGGTCTTTTTTATTACATAAACTTAAAATTTGTAATGAGGGTGATTTATTTTTTCACCTTTAAAACATCTTCAATGATCTTTTCTAATTGTTGTTTAGGTAGGGCGCCACTTGCCATCTGAGGCTGCTCATCTTTAGGGCAAAACAACATAGAAGGTATACTTCTAATGCCGAAAGCACCAGACAATTCCTGCTCCTTTTCTGTATCTACCTTATATATATTTATTTTTTCACCATATTCATTGCTCAATTCTTCTAATACAGGAGCAATCATTTTACATGGCCCGCACCAATCAGCATAAAAATCAATTATACAAGGTACATCACCTTCAAATTTCCACTCTTTATTTTTCTCGTAATTAAAAACCTTATCTAAAAAGGTTTCTTTTGTTAATAATTCTGTCATTTTTTGTAATTTAATTTAACAACCTAACGCAATAATTGTTCCGTTAATTTTAGTCGGACAAAGTGACGCATTTTTACCTAATTGCTATGATACTAAAGTTACATTGTGTTAGTATTTAGTATCTTGAACGACAAACCTATTAATTTCTAACTAAAATCTATATTATGAATTCAAAAGTAACAACCGCCCTACGC
Organism: uncultured Aureibaculum sp.; assembly: GCA_965369125.1. Classification (GTDB taxonomy): domain Bacteria; phylum Bacteroidota; class Bacteroidia; order Flavobacteriales; family Flavobacteriaceae; genus Aureibaculum. Next base: position 7,346 of record CBDUPN010000011.1, read on the forward strand.
ATTATATTAGGGCTATTATTAATCGTATTTGGCGCAAATAAATTTTTAATGTTTATGCCAAGCCCTGAATTACCTGAAGCAGCAGCAGAATTTATGGGCGCTTTGGGAAAAACCGGTTATATGTTTTATTTGATTGGAGCTGTTGAAGTGGTGGCTGGACTATTGTTGGTAATAAAAAAATGGGTCCCTTTTGCCCTCATCTTATTCGCTCCTGTAGCCGTAAACATTCTGTTATACCATTTGAAATTAGATATCGCAAATATCGGTCCTGGTATTTTAGTTTCATTAATAACCGTTATTTTGATTTACGCTAATTGGAATCATTATAAATCACTTTTTTAAAAACAAAAAAGCACTATTTAATAGAGGCATATCTGGCAGATATGCCTTTTTTTATTTACCTTTGTTCGACTTCAAAACAACGAAAATGCACCCTTATATTTTTAAGCGGCCAAATAAATTTTCAAAGCAATTTCTCATGATCAAATTCAAATAATAAATTATAAACAAAATGAAAAAAATATCTTTTCTTATTTTAACGATCTTATTGATCGTTTCCTGTAAAAAACAAGACAATGCAAATGAAACTATGGCATTAACCTATCCAGAAACCAAAAAAGTTGATACAATTGATGTTTATTTTGATACCGAAGTAAAAGATCCATACCGATGGTTAGAGGATGATATGTCTGAGGAGACAGGCGCATGGGTGCAGTCTCAAAATAAAGTGACTTTTGATTATTTAGACAAAATTCCTTATCGGGAAGCATTAAAAAACCGCTTAGAAAAATTATGGAATTATGAAAAATTCTCTGCTCCTTTCAAAGAGGGCGATTACACTTATTTTTATAAGAATGATGGTTTGCAAAATCAATCAGTCGTTTATAGACAAAAAGATAATGAAGAACCAGAAGTATTTCTAGACCCGAATAAATTTTCGGAAGATGGCACTACTTCATTAGCCGCTTTATCCTTTTCCAAGAATGGCAAGATAGCCGCCTATCAGATTTCTGAAGGCGGTTCTGACTGGAGGAAGGTCATTGTAATGGATGCCATAAGTAAAGAAATAAAGGAGGACACGATTATCGATGTTAAGTTCAGCGGACTTTCATGGAAAGAAAATGACGGATTCTTCTATTCGAGTTATGATAAACCTAAAGGAAGTGAACTTTCAGCAAAAACAGATCAGCATAAATTATACTATCATAAATTGGGAACTTCTCAAAAAGAGGACCAACTTATTTTTGGTGGCACTCCTGATCAAAAAAGAAGATATGTAGGCGGATCCGTAACAGAAGATGATAAATACTTAGTGATTTCCGGAGCTGTATCAACTTCAGGAAACGATCTTTATATAAAAGACCTATCTAAGCCAAACAGTAAATTGATCACTGTTGTAGATAATTTTGATAATGATAGTTATGTGATCGATAATATAGGTAGTAAGCTTTATATAGTAACCAATTTAAATGCTCCAAATCAAAAGATTGTAACGGTAGACGCAGCTGATCCTACGGTTAAAAATTGGGTAGATTTTATTCCAGAAACCGAAAATGTCTTAAGCCCAAATACAGGAGCAAACTACATTTTTGCAGAATATATGGTAGATGCTGTATCGAAGGTGTTTCAATATGATATGAATGGCAAACAAATTAGGGAGATTAAATTACCGGGCGTTGGAAGTGTAGGTGGATTTGGAGGAAAAAAGGAAGACAAAGAATTGTATTTTTCATTTACGAATTATATCAACCCTTCAACCATTTATAAATTCGATCCTCAAACAGCCGAATATGAAGTTTATAAGAAACCTGCCATTGATTTTGATGCTGATGCCTACGAATCTAAACAAGTTTTTTACACCTCTAAAGATGGTACAAAAATACCGATGATCATTACATATAAAAAAGGACTTAAGTTAGACGGTAAAAATCCAACAATACTATATGGTTATGGAGGATTCAATATTAGTTTAACGCCGAGCTTCAGTATTACCAATGCAGTTTGGATGGAGCAGGGAGGTGTTTATGCAGTGCCTAATTTACGTGGTGGTGGTGAGTATGGAAAGGCCTGGCATAAAGCAGGAACACAACTTCAAAAGCAAAATGTTTTTGATGATTTTATCGCAGCAGCCGAATATTTAATTGAAAATAAATATACCTCTTCAGATTACTTAGCAATTCGTGGTGGTTCTAATGGCGGACTTTTAGTTGGAGCTACGATGACCCAAAGACCTGAACTTATGAAAGTGGCATTACCCGCTGTTGGTGTTATGGACATGTTACGCTATCATACCTTTACAGCCGGTGCAGGATGGGCCTATGATTATGGAACTTCAGAACAAAGCAAAGAGATGTTTGAATATATAAAAGGATACTCACCTGTTCATAATGTTAAGGAAGGTGTTGAATATCCGGCTACATTAGTAACTACTGGTGATCATGATGACAGGGTAGTTCCCGCACATAGCTTTAAATTTGCTGCAGAACTACAAGATAAGCAAGCCGGTAGTAATCCTACTTTGATAAGGATAGAAACTAAAGCTGGTCATGGTGCCGGTACTCCGGTAAGTAAAACCATTGAACAATATGCCGATATTTTTGGGTTTACCCTTTATAATATGGGTATTAAAGAATTAAAAACTAAGTATAAAGACTAATAAATAGCATTAATAATAATTAAAAATTCCCGCTTAGTGCGGGAATTTTTGTTTCAATATATTTCAAGAATGGTGAAGGATTTGCCATTCAAATTAAAGTTGCTGCCCAAAGCCTTTCCCAATAATAGTTTACCAATGGGTGACCCCACGGAAACAGCATAATACATGTTGTCTAAATAGCTAATTTTCCCGGCGCTTATTGATAAAAAATAGTTGCCCTGCGTAGTAATCACTAAACTACCGAGATTAACTATTTCTGAAGATTCGATTATATTTATTCTATTTAAAACCAATTTCATTTCATTAAGTCCCGCAAGCTGCTGGCTTGCCTTTTCCATTTCAAGTTGAAGCATGGCTCTCCCTGTTTCGTGTTTATCACCAGCACTGCTTTTTGTTTCAGAGGCCAAACTATTTTTATTTGAGGCTATTATTTCATTGATGTTATCCGATCTACGATCGACAAAATCTACACAAAAATCAAACAGATGCTTTTTAACAATATTCACAATTAATTATTTGTTTTGTTATAAATTACTTCAACTTTTACAACATCAGATAATATCCAGCTGCCTCCACCAATATTAAAATCTCTTCGGTTCATTTCGAAATTTGATGTTATGGTTAAACCACTATTAGACTCAATAATTTCTAACGGAATTGAAATAAGTTTAGTAGTGTTTTTAATTGTTAAATTTCCGGTAAGACTATATCTATTATCTTGGAGTTTTTTAATGTTAGCCGATTTGAACCGTATTTCTTCGTACTTACCTGCATCGAAAAAATCTTCTTTTAATAAGTGTTCATCTCTTTTATTATTTCCGGTATTTAAAGAATTTACCTTGATATTAGCATTGATGTAATTTTTATCCAAATTATCCTGATCGATATAACTAGTAATATTGATCTCGGAAAAATTTCCTTTTACATTTATCCCTAAATTTTTAATTTTAAAATTAACTATGATCTCTGTATCCGTCTGAATTCCCATTTGAGCGCTCAAACTAATAGAGCAAATGATACATACCGCCAAAATTAAAAATGTTCTCATCTAATGATTATTTAAGATCCTCTCTACAACATTACAAAATAAAAGCTATAATTAATAGGTAATTTATCATCATCTTTTATAAAGATTAAGTAAATTATACCCTTTTAAAAATAACAAAAAATGAGCAAAATAGTTGTTTTGGGTGCCGGTATGGTTGGTAGTGCGATGGCCATTGATTTGGCAAAAAATCATGATATTACCATAACTGATTTTGATCAAAAGGTGTTGAATAAAGTAAAGGAGAAGTGCCAATCATTGCAGACCCTGCATTTAGATGTAACCAATAAATATGGCTTGCAAAAGGCCATCGAGCCATTCGATCTTGTGATATGTGCGGTTCCCGGGTTTTTGGGTTATAAAACGTTAAAAACTATTATCCAGGCAAAAAGAAACGTGATCGATATATCCTTTTTCCCAGAAAACGCCCTTGATCTTGATCAACTGGCTAAAGACAATGATGTTACCGCTATAGTAGATTGCGGGGTTGCTCCGGGAATGGATAACTTTATTCTGGGCTATTACAATGAAAAGTTAAAACTTACAGATTTTGAATGTTTGGTGGGTGGTCTTCCCAAAGTTAAAAAATGGCCATTCAACTATAAAGCACCTTTTTCACCCATTGATGTCATCGAAGAATATACAAGACCCGCCCGTTATGTGGAGAATGGTAAATTGGTCATTAAACCAGCCTTATCAGATTGTGAATTTATTGAATTCGATAACGTCGGGACCTTAGAATCGTTTAATTCCGACGGCCTGCGGTCTATTATTTATACGATGCCTCATATTGCAAATATGAAGGAAAAAACATTGCGTTATCCCGGCCATGTAGAATACATTAAAGTTTTACAAGAAAGTGGGTTTTTTAGCAAAAATAAAATAGAGGTAAATGGCAAATTATTATCACCCTTAGAGTTTACAAGCAAAATATTATTTAAAGAATGGAAATTAGCAGATGATGAAGACGAGATTACGGTAATGAAAGTAACAGTTCGAGGCATTAATGCCGATAATAAAGTTGAAGAGATTACCTATCACCTTTATGATCAGTATTGTGGTGAAAGTAAAACATCCTCTATGGCAAGATCTACCGGTTATACGGCAACAGCAGCAGCCAATATGTTTTTAGAAGGTTTATTTAAGAAAAAAGGCGTTTTTCCACCGGAGCTCGTAGGTAAATATGATGATTGTTTTCATTATATCTTGAACTATTTAGAAGATAGAAATGTGATTTATAAAAAGACCACCCAAATTAAAAATAAATGAATTTCGTATGAACAAGAATAGATGTGCCTGGTGTGGCAATGACCCTTTATATGTTGAATATCACGATACCGAATGGGGTGTGCCGATCTTTAATGATGATAAGTTGTTTGAATTCTTGATACTTGAGACTTTTCAGGCAGGGTTGAGTTGGATTACCGTCTTAAGAAAAAGGGAGAATTTTAGAAAGGCCTTTGATCATTTCGATTATAAAAAGATTGCACAATATGATGAAAAAAAATTTGATTCTTTATTGCAAAATGAAGGTATTATAAGGAATAAACTTAAAATAAAGGCAACCATTACAAATGCCATGGCATTTTTGGAAGTTCAAAAGGAATTTGGTTCTTTTTCAAAATATATTTGGCAATTTATTGATGGGAAACCCATAAAGAATAAATATAATAACATGTCTGAATTACCTGCAAATACGATTTTATCGGATACTATTTCTGCTGACCTTAAAAAGAGAGGTTTTAAATTTGTTGGTTCAACTGTTGTCTATGCCCATATGCAGGCCACCGGCATGGTAAACGACCATTTGACAAGCTGCTTTAGATACAATGAGGTATAAAAAAACGCGAAATTAATTTCGCGTTTTATATTCTTGATGAACGATCTATTCTTTTATCGGTACATAAATCTCCGTGATCCATTCTGCCGGATTTGGCGTGGTCATAGGGTCTTTTATGTAAACTTCAACAGCAGGTTTACCCATTATAGCTTCCAGATTATTATCGGCTAAATATTTATACGTGGTATCCCATGCTTCCTTTAGATTGTCATAATCACCTTTTAAGGTTGCTTTAACGGCTTTAAAAGGATATATCATGCCGGTTAACACACCACTGTTTGGTGCCGTAATAACCCTTTCACTAACAGGAACGGCACAAGAGAACATTACTGCGTTATTTTCAATGTCAAAATTATGATAGAGTGTAAAAGGTGCTCCTGCCATGGGAATATTATTTTTTTGCGCATAAGTAATTGGTAAATTCATTAAAGATTGCATCACCTCCGCCATTTCATCTATTTTACAAGATGTAGAAGTATATAGATAGTAACCACCGCCTCTGGTAGTGATCCCATTTACCTCAATACTGTATTTTTTCATATCGGCCTGTAAAACACTATCCAATTTAAATAAGCCACGTTCATAGTCAGGACCAATTTGTTTGTCCATTCCACCTGTAAATGCAGCAAAGGCTTTGAACATAAAATCCATATTGCCTTTCATACCCCAGGTAACTTCTGTACCCTCTTCAACGGGTTTTAAATTCCAGTAAATGTCTGATTCTGATTCGAAGGGTTTTACAAACTTTATTTTTTGGCCAATAAATTCGCCATCCTTTATATCTGTGGTTTCCATTTCGCCTTCTCCAAGGATTTCTCCATTCCAGCTATATGAAGCTCCTACTCCACTGGTTTTATCAGCATAAGTCAATTGCGCTCCTGGCTCTTGTTCAATCCATGGCGACCAAGAAGGCCAATTTTTATAATCATTAATATTATTAAAGATCACTTGTGCCGGAGCATTGATTACTTTAGTTCTCGAAACTTCATAAGAATTTTCCAAGGTGGCTATATAGATAGCTCCTGCAACGACAATTAATAATATTAAAAGAAATATGTATTTTAAAATTTTCATCGCTTCATTATTTATTGTTATTAAACGTCACAAATATAATGTTTTATGTCAATTTTTAGTTAATTTTACGCCTCTTAAATAATTAAACATCACAAATAAAATGAAACATATTATAAGTATTTTTTTATTGACCATTTTTTTATGGTCGTGCACAGAAAAAGTTGTTGAGAAAAAACCAGTACAAGAGAATGAATTTGAATTTTTAGTCGAGCAGTTTGCCGATCTGAAAATATTACGATATCAAATTCCAGACTTTGAAAATCTCACATTGAAAGAAAAAAAATTAGTGTATTACTTAACGCAAGCAGGGTTATCAGGAAGAGATATTATCTGGGACCAAAATTACAGACACAATTTAAAAATTCGCAAAGCGCTTGAAAACATTTATACTTCTTATGAAGGTGATAAAACCACTGATGACTGGAAGGCGTTTGAAGTATATATAAAACGGGTATGGTTCTCTAACGGTATTCATCATCATTATGCAAACGATAAGATCAGACCTGATTTTTCGATAGAATTTTTCGATTTCTTATTAGCAGAAACGAATACAGAACTTGATGAAGCTGTTAAACTCGTTATTTTTAATGATAACGATAATAAGAAAGTAAACCAGGCAAAAGGTGTCGATAATGTTGCCCTTTCTGCAGTTAATTTTTATGGACCAGACGTAACAAATGCCGACGTAGAGTCGTTCTATAAAAAAATGAAATCTCCAAATCCTGAAAAACCATTGTCATTAGGATTAAACTCACAATTGGTAAAGGAAAATGGCGTAATGAAAGAACGCATTTATAAGTCTGGTGGATTATATGGTTCAGCCATCGATGAAATAATTAAATGGTTGGCATTAGCTCAAGGCGTTGCTGAAAACCAGGCTCAAGGTGATGCTATTGGATTATTGATCGAATATTACAAAACTGGAGATCTGCAAATCTGGGATGATTATAATGTAGCATGGACCGCAGCTACTGAAGGAAATATAGATTATATCAATGGCTTTGTAGAAGTGTATAATGATCCTCTAGGGTATAGAGGCTCTTATGAGACCATCGTACAAATTAATGACTTTGATATGTCTCAAAAAATGAAAGTGCTATCCGATAACGCACAATGGTTTGAAGATAATTCAACCCTAATGGATGAGCATAAAAAGAAAAATGTAGTGGGTGTTACTTATAAGGTTGTAAATGTTGCCGGTGAAGCCGGTGATGCTACGCCTAGTACTCCTATCGGTGTAAATCTACCGAATGCCAACTGGATAAGGAAGGAAGTTGGAAGTAAATCTGTTTCTCTGGGTAATATTATTCATGCCTATAATAATGCCGGTAATACAGGTCGCTTAAAAGAATTTGTAAATGACGAGGAAGAACTAGAGCTAGAAGAGAAGTATGGTCAGTTGGCTGATAAATTACATACGGCATTACATGAAGTAATTGGGCATGCTTCAGGGCAGCTAAATCCCGGTGTTGGACAAACTAAAGAAACTCTTAAGACCTATTCTTCAACACTCGAAGAAGGACGCGCAGACCTGGTTGGGTTATTCTATTTATATAATCCAAAATTACAGGAGCTAGGACTGGTAGACGATTGGGAAGCTGTAGGTAAGGCAGCCTATGATGGTTATATCAGAAACGGATTAATGACACAATTAATACGCCTAAACTTAGGCGATGATGTGGAAGAGTCGCATATGCGCAATAGGCAATGGGTTTCTGCATGGGCTTTCGAGCAGGGTAAAAAAGACAATGTTATTGAAAAAATTACCCGCGATGGTAAAACTTATTATAACATAAATGACTATTCAAAATTACATGACCTTTTCGGTCAGTTATTACGTGAAACACAACGCATAAAATCTGAAGGTGATTATGCTGCAGTAGAAGCACTGGTAGAGACTTACGGAGTAAAGGTCGATCAAGAACTGCATGCCGAAGTATTAAAACGTAATGAACAGTTTACATCTGCTCCTTATAGTGGGTTTGTAAATCCGGTATTGGTTCCTGAAACAAATGATGCCGGCGAAATTATAGATATTATCGTTACCCAACCTGAGAGTTTTGATGTTCAAATGTTGAACTACGCTCAGGATTATAGTTATTTACCAGAGGAAAATTAATAAAATTAGATCATACATTAGAGAACCACTCTACGGTGAAGGAGTGGTTCTCTATTCATAAAATGGAGGGAGTTGTTATAAAATCTACGGGTAGCTGGTATACAGTTAGAACAGTTGACGGCGATATTTTTGAATGCCGGATCAAGGGAAAATTCCGTATAAGTGGTATCAAAAGTACCAACCCTGTTACGGTGGGAGATATTGTAGATTTTGAATTGGAAGATAACTCAGAAAACGGCATCATACATAAAATTCATGATCGAAAGAATTATATTATTCGGAAATCGGTAAAACTCTCAAAACAAACACATATTATAGCGGCCAATATAGACCAGGTTTTATTATTGGTTACCCTAGAAAATCCAACGACGTACACCAGTTTTATAGACCGTTTTTTAGCTACTGCCGAAGCCTATTCAATCCCGGCGATTATAGTCTTCAGCAAAATAGATCTGTATAGTAAAGAATTGCTTCAAGAGAAGAAAAAGCTTGAAAATATTTATCGGGATATTGGTTATGAATGTATTGATGTCTCAGCAAGTGAGAATATAAACATCAATAAGTTAAAAAACATCATGAAAGGCAAAGTAAACATGTTTTCAGGGCATTCAGGCGTCGGAAAATCTACTTTGATCAACTCAATCGATCCTCAACTCGATCTAAAGACCTCAGAAATTTCATCACAACATAAACAGGGGCAACATACCACTACTTTTGCAGAAATGTTTAGCCTGCCATTCGGTGGATATATTATAGATACTCCCGGTATCAAGGGATTTGGTGTTGTAGATTTTCACAAAGAAGAAATTGGTGATTTTTTTCCTGAAATTTTTGCATTAAAACACAATTGCAAATTTAATAATTGCATGCATGTAAACGAACCCGGTTGTGCTATAAAACAAGCAGTTGAAAATAATAGAATTGCCGAGTCGAGATATATGAGTTATTTACAATTACTCGAAGACGAGCAAGAGAATTATAGAATGGATAATTATGTTTAAATGAAAGCAGTTATTCAAAGAGTTACAGAAGCCTCTGTTACAGTGGAAGATAAAATAATCAGTTCCATTAAGGACGGACTTTTAATATTGCTTGGTATTTGTGAGGAAGATACTTTTAGCGACATAGAATGGCTATCAAAAAAGATCATAAATCTCAGGATTTTTAATGATGAAAACCATGTCATGAACAATTCGTTAATTGATATGAATGGTGATGTTATTGTGGTGAGTCAATTTACCTTGATGGCAAGTACCAAAAAAGGAAACAGGCCGTCCTATATTAAAGCTGCAAAACCCGAAATCGCTATTCCCTTATATGAAGATTTTATCGCCCATCTTGAAAAAGCTTTGGGCAAAAAGGTGGGTACCGGTGTTTTTGGTGCGGATATGAAAATTAAATTGTTGAATGATGGACCAGTAACTATTATTCTGGATTCTAAGGTCAAAGATTAAATCAGCAGTTGCAATCTGTATTACAGCCCGTTTTTTTCTTACTAAAGAAAAACTTTTTCACTAAAAAAGCAATCGCTAAGATCACCGCTATGTAAACAAATACTGTTTGCATCATATCAAGTTAATAAGGTAAAGGTAAGTAAAGCTGCTACATATGCCAAGGCTGTCATACCAACTAATTGCAGAATAGGCCATTTCCAGCTATTGGTTTCTCTTTTAACAATGGCCAGTGTACTCATGCATTGCATGGCAAAAGCGTAAAAAATTAAAAGTGACATTCCAACCGGTAAATTAAAACGTTTTTCACCAGTAACGGCGTTGACTTCTTTTCCCATTCTTTCTTTGATAGTAGTTCTGTCGGCATCGTCTCCAACACTATAAATGGTCGCCAAGGTACTCACAAATACTTCTCTAGCCGCAAATGAACTTAAGAGGGCAATACCGATCTTCCAGTCATAACCCAACGGTTGAATCGCCGGTTCAACGGCTTTACCCATAATGCCTATATAGGAATGCTCTAATTTAAAAGCAGCTACTTTCTTATTAATTTCTTTTTCTGAAAGCTCTTTGTTTTCTGCTTTGATAATTTCAGGGGCGTTTTTAAAGGTCTCAGGGCCATTAGAGGCCAAAAACCATAGTATGATCGAAATGGCTAATATAATTTTACCTGCACCAAAAACAAAGGCCTTGGTTTTTTCCAACACGGTATAAAACACATTTTTTAAGGAAGGCAATTTGTAGTTTGGCATTTCAATAATAAAAAAACTCTTGTCATTTACTTTTAGCGTTTTATTCAATAAAAGTCCGGAAACAAGTGCAGCTCCAAAACCTAGCAGGTATAAGCCCATGAGTGTTATGCCCTGATAACTAAATATTCCCAAAATTCTGTCATTGGGTATCACTAGGGCTATGATAATTGCATAGACAGGTAGTCTGGCCGAGCATGTGGTAAACGGGGTAACCAAAATAGTTACCAGCCTCTCTTTTAATCCGCCTATATTACGTGCCGCCATGATAGCAGGTATTGCGCAAGCCGTTCCGGAAATAAGCGGAATCACACTTTTACCACTCATACCAAAACGCCTCATTAGTTTATCCATTAAAAATACTACCCGGCTCATATAGCCTGTTTCTTCCAGGATAGAGATCAGTAAAAACAAAATGGCAATTTGAGGAATAAATATTACGATCCCTCCTATTCCCGGAATAATTCCTTCTGCCAATAAGTTTGTTAAGGGTCCTGTAGGTAAATTATTTTTTGTCCACTCGCTAAGAAAAGCAAAGGTGGCATCGATATAGTCCATCGGCAAACTAGCCCAATCAAATATAGATTGAAAAATGAGCAATAATATACTGGCGAAAATCACATATCCAAAAATTCTATGGGTGAGTATCTTATCAAATTTAAACCTGAGATCGGTTGCTTTTGATGTGTCTACAGCGTACGTTTTTTTTAGGATGTCATTGATGTACTGGTAGCGCAAAATAGTTTCTTTATTTTGCATTCTTTTCAATTTATCCTCATCTGTTTTGAAGGCTTCAATACGCTGTTTTAAACTTATTTCTGTATTAGGGAAATTATGATGTTGCGTAATTAATAACCATGCTTTATAAAGCGATACATCCTTAAAGCTGCTTTTTAATTTTTTAAAAAATTCAGCATCTATTCTATCGGCTATATTGGCTATAGTTGTGGTACTTACCTCTTTATAATTTAGAATGGCCTTTCTTACTTCATCTATTCCTAAATTTTTACGGGCACTTATCAATAGAATTTCCGAATTTAATTCCTTTTTCAAAAGATCTATATTCAAAGAGATACCTTTCTTTATCATCTGATCGGCCATATTGATCACCAAAATGGCTGGAATCTGTAAATCCTTTATCTGGGAAAATAGAAATAAATTGCGTTTTAAGTTTTCAACATCGGCCACCACAACCACCACATCGGGGTATTCGTCTTCAGCATTTAAGAGCGCCTGCAAAACGATATTTTCATCGAGACTTGAGGGGTTAATACTGTAAGTACCTGGTAGATCAATGATACTTGCATTAACATCGCTACTTAATTTAGCTGTACCTGTTTTTTTTTCTACAGTTACCCCAGGATAATTGCTGACTTTTTGATTTAACCCGGTTAGTGAATTAAAAAGTGACGATTTGCCTGTGTTTGGATTACCTACTAAAGCTACTTTTATGACTTCAGTTTTTCGCATAAATTTTCGCTTTTCGCTATAAGAATAAGTTCAGCAGTTTCCCTTCGAATGGCTATATGACTGCCATTAACTCTAATATATATCGGATCGTTTAAAGGAGCAATTTGGATCAATTCTACTTCTTTGCCAGGAAGGCATCCCATCTCTAATAATTTCAACGGTAAATTATCCAAAGGAATATCTTGAATAATTCCTCTTTCTCCAACTATTAAATCTGCGATTGTAGTAATGTTCAATTTTTATTTAGATTGATTATAAATACCATGCGAAAATACCACTTTTTTTATTATAAAAAATATGATATAAGTCATTTATCATATTCTTTTTTTAAGATTTCAATATCTTCAAAGATCCTATTCATCTCTTCCTTGTCTGTGCCATCGTAAAAACCTCTGATCTGTTTTTTCTTATCTACAAGAATAAACTGTTCTGTATGGATAAAATCCTGGGCTCCGCCATCTCCTTCATCCAATACGGCAAAATAAGATTTACGTGCCAAATTATAAATATGCATTTTATCACCTGTTACCAGATTCCATTTACCATCAATTACGCCTTTTTCATCGGCATACTTGCGCAAAACAGCTACGCTATCTATAAATGGCGTCACCGAATGCGATAAGAACATAATATCCGGATCATTTATATAATGCGATTGTAATTCAGACATATTAATGGTCATAATGGGGCAAATAGTCTGGCATCTCGTAAAGAAAAAATCGGCTATGTAAATTTTATCCTGATAATTATCTTGTGTTATGATGTCTCCATTCTGATTGATAAGCGTAAAATCGGAAATTTTGTGATTAGATCTTTTATGTTTTACCGTTGCATCTACCAATTTCGGATTTACATCGGCAGGATTATAAACTGGTAATTTCTTTTCAGGAGTCAATAAAAAATAACCAATAGAAACAAAAATTATAAATAAAAAACCTATTCTTATGATCGTTGGAATCGATTTTTTGAAAAAAGCTATTTCCATATTATTTTATATATTTGCTATCCGCTTGGCTATAATTGAATTAGCAAAGTTATTGTTTATGAAAAAAATATTACTGTTAATTTTATTTATTTTTTCCGTTGATTCATTTGCTCAAGAGCAGTTGAATATTTATGACTCTTATCTTCAAGAGTTAATTAGCTCAAATCAGGAAAAATCAATCATATATTTTGATTCTGATGATATTACCTGGCGCAAAACAACTGTTGAAAAATTAACGTCTCATACTTATAAGGATCCTAGTTTTTTAAAAACAGCTATGGCCTTACATATGTTGAGGTATAAATTAGGAGATGAGGCATATTACCAAGGTCTTGATACCTATTTACAAGAAATTCTCAGAAATGGAGAAAAGGTCTCGGTCAATAGTTTCAAATTTTCACTAGAAAATGAAACTGACGAAGATCTATCTGATTTTTTTAATGATTGGTTTGTAGGAAAAGGGTATCCCTCTTATGATATTAGCTGGTTCCAAAATGAGGTAACAAAAACCATAAGTTTTGTAGTTGAGCAGGAACAATCTGACACGTCAGTATCATTTTTTGAAATGCCGGTTCCTATTAAAGTTACTAGTGAAAATGGTGATTCTCAAATGATAAGATTGGAATTGAGTGAAAATAAACAAAGTTTTACAGGCTCATTACCTTTCATAATAAAAACAGTCGAAGTAGATCCTGAATACCAATTAATAAGTTTTAATAACACCGTAAAAAAGGGTGTTGATCAAGAGGTACTGAATAATACAATTTCATTATACCCCAATCCCGCCAAAAATGTGATAAAAATTCAGAATTATAGTGATGCTATTGTAGAAAAGGTATCTATATATAATATGTTGGGAAAATTAGTGTTAGAAGAATCAAATCCTATTAGTTCCATTAATTTGAAACCCTTATCATTTGGTATACATCTGGTAAAAATCGAAACTTCGAGGGGCACTTTACATAAAACAATCCTCAAACAACAATAACTCCTGCCAAACTTTAACAAAGATTTTACTATGACTAAAACTTTCTTTCTAGTTATAAACTCTTACCTTTGTGCGTTTTTAAATTATACAGAGATATTATAGAGAATGGACATATTTATTAAAATATCACAATTTATTTTAAGCTTATCATTATTGATTGTCTTGCACGAACTAGGTCATTTTATTCCTGCAAAACTTTTCAAAACCAAGGTTGAAAAATTCTATTTATTTTTTGATTATAAATTTTCATTATTTAAGAAAAAAATAGGTGAAACGGTATACGGAATTGGTTGGATCCCCTTAGGTGGTTATGTTAAAATTGCGGGAATGATTGATGAGAGTATGGATACCGAACAGATGAAACAAGAACCCCAACCATGGGAATTTCGTTCAAAACCAGCTTGGCAGCGACTTATCATCATGCTAGGTGGTGTAACGGTAAATTTTCTTTTAGGGATTTTAATCTATGTTATGATGTTGAATGTCTGGGGTAAGGATTTTGTTGCCAGTGAAGATATTCCAAATGGGTTTGCCGTAGCGAAAGAATTTAAACAATACGGTTTTAAGGATGGCGATAAAATTTTAAGAATTAACGGTGAGGAGCCCTTTAATGTACTCGATGTTAACAAGCATTTATTTTTACGTAATATAGCCTCAATTGAAGTAGAACATGTTGATGGTAATACTGAAAAAATATCGTTGCCTGAGGATATCGGACTAACCATGTGGACCAATGGTATTATGGAGCCATTCATTCCAAGATTTTCAGCGGTTTTAGACAGTGTAATTCCTTATTCGCCGGCCTCTGAATCAAACCTTCAGAAAGGAGATATCATTCTTTCTGTGAATGGAAAAGATTTGAATTATTGGGATGAATTTACCGATGCCATTCAAAGCAATGATAGAAAAGAGGAAATGAGTATTGTGGTATTAAGAAATACAGTTAAAGATACGATCAATATTATACCCGATGCAGAGGGTAAAATTGGGGTATACCCCAAAGGATTTACCGAAGACGATATAAACATACAGCACAAAAGCTATTCTTTTGGAGAAAGTTTAAGCAAAGGCACTTCAACTGCCTATTGGACCTTACGAGACTATATGGCCCAATTTGAATATGTATTTACTAAAAAAGGAGCTACCAGCCTTGGTGGATTTGGAACCATATTAAGTATTTTTCCAACACAATGGGATTGGCAACGCTTTTGGAGCTTAACCGCATTTCTATCGATCATGCTGGCATTTATGAACCTGTTGCCAATACCTGCCTTAGATGGCGGCCATGTGGTTTTTACGTTATACGAAATGGTTACAGGTAGAAAGCCAAGTGATAAGTTTCTTGAATATGCCCAAATAACAGGTTTTATTCTCCTTATAGGATTGTTGCTATTTGCCAATGGTAACGATGTCTATAAATGGATTACAGGTAAGTTCTAAAGTATATTACCAACCGTATAACAAAAAAGCTTCAAATACATATTTGAAGCTTTTTTGTTTTTTCTAGTTCGCGCTAATTAATCGGCCAGAATAATGATCTTATTATCTTTTAATTCTATCGTTCCACTTTCGATCGGCAATAGTGTTATGCCTTTATCCCCTTTCTTAAATTTAGGCTTATTAAGCTCTGAAACTTCTACCTTACCAAAAATTTTAACATCCCCTTTCTGTAACAATGACACTACCGGTGCATGATCCTTTAGCATCTGAAATTCACCATTAATTCCAGGTACCGCTACAGATTCAACATCTCCTTTAAATAAAACAGCCTCCGGACTTACAATTTCTAATAACATAAATTCAAGTTTAAATAATTAGGCCTCTTCTGCTGCTTCTGCAAGCATTTTTTCTCCCGCTTCAATAGCTTCCTGGATAGATCCTTTTAAATTAAATGCTGATTCTGGAATATGATCTAATTCTCCATCCATAATCATATTAAATCCTTTAATTGTGTCTTTAATATCTACCAATACTCCTGGTATGCCTGTAAATTGTTCTGCTACATGGAACGGTTGAGATAAGAAACGTTGTGCTCTACGAGCCCTTTGAACAACCAATTTATCTTCCTCACTCAATTCTTCCATACCTAAAATGGCAATAATATCTTGTAATTCTTTATAGCGTTGTAATAATTCTTTGACCTTTTGAGCACAATTATAATGTTCATCACCCAATAATTCTCTTGTTAAAATTCTGGAAGTTGAATCTAATGGATCAACCGCAGGATAAATTCCTAACTCTGATATTTTTCGTGATAAAACAGTTGTTGCATCCAAGTGGGCAAAAGTTGTTGCCGGTGCTGGATCCGTTAAATCATCCGCAGGCACATACACCGCTTGAACAGAAGTAATAGAACCGGTTTTTGTTGAGGTAATTCGTTCTTGCATAGCACCCATTTCTGTCGCCAATGTAGGTTGGTAACCCACGGCAGAAGGCATTCGGCCTAATAATGCAGATACTTCAGAACCCGCTTGTGTAAAACGGAAAATATTATCAACAAAGAACAATACATCTTTTCCTTGACCATCGCCAGCTCCATCACGGAAATATTCGGCTATTGTTAAACCAGATAAGGCAACACGTGCACGCGCTCCCGGAGGCTCATTCATTTGACCGAATACGAAGGTAGCTTTGGAATCTCTCATCCCAGGTTTATCAACCTTAGACAAGTCCCATCCGCCTTCTTCCATTGAGTGCATAAAATCTTTACCATATTTAATAATACCAGATTCGAGCATTTCACGCAATAGATCGTTTCCTTCACGTGTTCGTTCACCTACTCCAGCGAATACCGAAAGTCCACCATGACCTTTTGCAATGTTATTGATCAATTCCATCAATAGTACCGTTTTACCTACACCAGCACCTCCAAAAAGTCCAATCTTACCACCTTTGGCATAAGGCTCAATAAGGTCAATAACTTTGATACCTGTATAAAGCACTTCCGTAGAAGTTGATAAATCATCAAATTTCGGGGCTTGACGGTGGATTGGCAATCCATCTTTTCCTGCCTTAGGCAAATTTCCTAATCCGTCAATAGCATCACCAGTAACATTAAATAATCGACCGTAAATATTATCTCCAACAGGCATTTGTATCGGATTACCAGTAGCTACTACTTCATAACCCCGGCTTAAACCATCTGTAGAGTCCATAGCTATACAACGAACCGTATCTTCTCCAATATGTTGTTCTACCTCCAAAACCAACAAAGAACCATCTTTCCTGGTTATTTCCAAAGAGTCATAAATTTGAGGAAGTTTAGAGTCTGATGAGAACTCTACATCTATTACCGGACCAATAATTTGAGCAACTTTACCTGTAACTTTTGCCATTATATTTTTCTATTTATTAATTTCTTAATTAAATTAAAAACCTGTGTATTTAAATAAATATATCTTGTTTTTTAAAGGCGCAAAGGTAATTTATATTTAGGAATAGTAAAAGTGTTTTATAAATAATTTTTTACTGTTATTCGAGATTAGAATTATTTCGGTAAAATAAAAAACCTCACCGAATTGGTGAGGTCTTTTGTTATAATAATATTTATAATTATAGGTTAACCACCCATGAAACATAATATAGAGATCCAATGGATCCTGTTCCCGGGGCACTCATATATTCTTTTCCACCTAGATTTGTGCCACCCACTTTAAATAGGGACTTGATCTTCGGAATAGAGTAATTTAATTGTGCATCGATAACTGTTCTTGCATCGATAATTGCATCGGCAAAAGTAGATTCCCACAAATACTCATCACTCCATCTAACATCAACGTTGAATCCGAAATTTTCAAATAGTGCTGTGTTGCCAAATCCAACTTTTACCTTGTGCTCGGGTGTGTTGAAACCAGCTTCATAGTCAGGATCTGATTCTTGATCGAAATCAAACTTCGCATAGGTATAATTTATGCCTAAATTATAATTACCAAATATTTTGGTTGTCATTCCTATACTACCACCATAAGATTTAACATCAGCAGCCGAATTAGTATATACTTGGAATGGTTGATAATCTCCATTTCCTATGGCAATTAAGGCATTTGGTTGCTGTACAAACGGATGAATATCAGAAAAATTAACCAGTCCGTAATGAGGCACTACCACAGTTTTGTTTCCGATAAAATCTTCATATTTATTATAGTAAGCGCTCATATCCAACGCTAATTTTCCAAAACCAGCCCTATACCCTAACTCAAATGCTGTTACTCTTTCGGGTTTAACATACTCAAAATTAGCAATTTCAAGTAAGGCAGGATTTGGAGATCCTTGTGCAGCACTAGCTCCAAAGGCAAATAATGAAGCCAGGGTAAAAGAATTTTCATATGCTGCTCTACCACTTAACTCCACAGTACTAGGAAAGCCTAATTGTTGTGCAGTACCACTATTAGGTAATGGACTAGAAATATATCTATCTAAATTATCTGGAGCTGAACCTACTAAAATGGCAGGTCCGGCATCTAATCCGATGTATTGATCTTGGGTAGTTGGATTTCTAAATCCAGTTTGGAATGAAGCTCGTAAATTACGGGTTTTTCCTTCTCCTAAAGAATAGGATATGGAAACCCTGGGAGAATAATTCCCATCAAAATTCTGGGCCTTATCATAACGTATAGAACCCGTAAACTTCAATCTATCATCTACAAATTTCTTTTGAAGCTGCATATAAGCACCATATTCATCATAATCGATTGCTCCATCATAATCTGTAAAAATTGTACCAAATGAATTTAAAGAATATAATCTGTAAGAACCACCTAGCTGAATCTCGGCAAAATCGATAACCTCAGCAAAATTATAATTACCATCTACGTGATATAATTTTGTGTTGTCTTGAAATTTAGATCCGGTTAATACATCAGGATCAGAGGTAATACGATTAAAAGCTGCTTCGAAAGCAGGTGTACCCGGTTGTAAGGTAACATTTGCATCTGCAAATTGTCTCGCACCGGCATGCAATTGTGATGCTGCAGCATTTACTGCATTTATTGCATCAGCTTGGCTACCACCACCCAACAACACCTGTTGTACAATCGGGCCTGCTCCTTGCGCAAAAGCACCAGCATATGTACCAAACCATGTTTGAGCTGTTTCTTTATTAAGGTTCACCCCGGTAAATAACATGTCGTAAGATTCACCAGCTTTTTCTGCAGTTGTATAGGCCCTGATAAAGAAATTTCTGTTTCTAACTTCAAATTTATGCTGTTGCATAAAGAAATCGTTAATAGAATAGCGGTTAGCACCTTGATAAATGGTGTTTCCTAGTCCAAATTTTGAATTCCAAATAAATTCAAGGTCATTAGCCAAAGGTTTATAATGAAAGGCTACATCTACTTTTGCACTTTCGGCTTCATAATCTGTTAAATCTGATTCTTTATAACCAGTACGGCCAACATTAGCTGCAGGAATATAAGGGATTAAAGGAGCTAATTCAGGATTTGTAGTTGAAGCTAAAAAACCAACTACGCCTTGTAAATCTCCAAATGGCGTCTCAGATAACTGAACTTCATCACCATAAACATTTGCTTGATTAAAAGCTGTTTGACCTGCAATTGAAGGAATTATTTCATCTGCGTTACCTGCCCCTGTATCGATATATTGATTGTAATCTGTAGCATACCATTCTGTTCCTTTTAAATAAGCGAATGACGCTTTAGCAGCAAATTTATCATTAAAGGCATGTGCTGCACGTATACCAACATCATAATATTCATTATCTCCCGCGGCATCTTGCATCGTTAATCCAGTTTTAAAAGTTGTACTAACACCTTGATGTTCAAACGGGCTTTTACTGGTCATAAATAATATACCGTTAAAAGCGTTGGCTCCATAAAGGGCCGAAGAAGCTCCCGGAAGTAATTCTACACTATTTACATCTAATTCGCTCATCCCTAATAAATTTCCTAACGCAAAATTTAACGCTGGTGATGAATTATCCATACCATCTACCAACTGCATAAAACGGGTATTAGCAAATGTTGCAAAACCTCTTGTATTAATAGATTTAAAAGTTAAACTACTCGTATTTACATCAACACCTTTTAAGTTTTCTAATCCTTCGTAAAAAGTTGCAGATGATGTATTCTTAACAGCTCTTGCATCCATTCGTTCTACTGTTACCGGCGATTCTAAAATACGTTCTGGTGTTCTGGATGCCGAAACAACGACTTCATCTAAACTGGTTTCTGCCTCAGCTAAAACAATATCGATCACTTGATCTTTTTGAGTTACTTCAAATTTCTGAGCAATATACCCCAAAAACGAAACGTCAACGGTAAAAGGTGGCTCCTCACTTATTTGTAATGTATAATTTCCGTCAAAATCTGTATTAGTACCTAAGGCCTTGCCTTCAACTTTAATATTTACACCTGGAATAGGCTCACCGGTTTTTGAATCGGTAACCGTACCCGATATAACTGTCTGAGCATAAATACCTGTACTCAAAAAGAGTGCAAATACAATAGTAAAAATTTTGTTCATAATGTCTAAATTAAATGGTTAACAACGTCGTAAAAATATAATAATTTTTGTATTACAATTACTAATTTATAAAAATATCGTGTTATTTTTTGTGAAATTAATACTTTATTATCTTTTTAGAAGCTTTAGAACTTCCAATTTGAACACTCAAAATATAGATTCCTTTTGCTAAATTATCAAAATCGAGCTCTTCTCTGAAAATAAAACTCGGGTTTGGAAACTTCTTATTTGTTATCATTCTACCTCTTACGTCATAGATCGAAATTAAAACGTCATCGGCAGAATTAACATTTAAGAAAAGGTTTATTGAATTTTCAAAAGGATTTGGAAAAACCTTAAAATCGTTAAATGAGATTTCTTCAATTGATACTGTTTGATTGGTTTGGCATAGTTCCACCGACCAATTATTTAAGGAACCGGTATCGACGGGGGCATTATCGACGACTTTTAAAATCCAGTCACCAAATGAAGATATTCCGTTAAAAGCAGCTAACAGGTTAGCAGGTTGTGTAGCTCCGGAAATCGCAGGGTCTGCATTATTACAGATAGTTAAAGAGGCATCATCATCAAAAATCGCATCGATATTTTGCCGCTGAACTCCAGGAGCACAGCTGCGATCATAAATTAACACTTCGGTACCATCAGGAGCCTTTAAATAAATTTGCAGATCGGTTAACCAGGTATGTGTTACATCGATACTCACGTTTACATCGGTAATTGTAAAATCGTCAACAATATTGATAATAGAAGTTACACCGGTAGATGAGTTGTCGGGAATAGATTTAGGAATATCTGTTGAATCATAGGTGGTGCAGGTAGTTTCAAAAGATCCTATTGAAAAACTTTCACTATTGACGGCATAAAAAATATTATCGACGGCTTCTACCAATATCCTAACATCAGGAGAAAGTGTATTTGGCACTGTAATTTCTTTTTCTCCATCATTGGGCGTATTGGAAGCGAGTGTTAAAGGAAAAGTAGATCCTCCGTCAAGAGATAATAGAATATTTACATGGCTCACATCTATTCCATTCGCATCTGTTCCTGCCACATTCCAAGTTATTGTTTCCGTACTCCCTTCTGCCCAGGTTATCCCTTCTACGTTTTGAGAGGTTACAGTAAATGGACCTGCAGCATCATTAACTGTAATTGTCATGGTATCATTTGATGTTTGTCCTTCACCTACAACGTCATCCCTTACTGTTAAAGAAAAATTCAAAGTTCTGCTAATACTGGGCACAACTTCCCAAATCGAAGACGTAAATCCAGAAATTACTGTAGACAATTTTGGCATATATCGATCCGGCATTTTTGTCGGAGGTAAAGATCTAAAAACAGCCCCTGCTGTCTGTGTAGTTGTCGGAGGGATCTGTATACCAACAACTTCATTGTCAATTTGTTCCCAAGCATAAGTAATTTCATCACCATCGGCATCAAAACCCTCTCCTTTTAATACAAAGGGCGTTGATTTAGGAATTATGAAATCATTACCTGCATTGGCCGTTGGGGCATTAAAATTGGCAATAAAATCTGTTTGTAAACCACATTGACTTGCCCCCGTAGAAATATTGTCGAACATCTCTTTGATGCTCACGGCATGAAAATAATCATCGCTGTTATTTTGAATATTTTGAGGTGTACAAATGCCGGCATAAGCCATTATGGTAGATCCGCTTCCCGGCTCGACAGCAGTATCATTAAACCTGTTACCATTACAATTACTCGCATTGCCATTAAAAGTGTGATGCGCTCCAAATTGATGACCCATCTCATGAGCTACATAGTCTATATCAAAACTATCACCAACAGGTGTTACATTTCCTGTTACACCGCCGGCCTTAGAAGCACCACATGTTGAACCCAAATACGCCACACCTCCGCCACCGGTGCTAAAAACGTGACCAATATCGTAATTTGCTGTACCTATTATATTATCTATTGTTGTTTGGTTTTCGGTTAGCATGGCCGAACCATTGCTATTAGAATAAGGGTCATTACCGGGATCGGTTTGTAAAAATATGAGCTGATCATTATTCGCAACCAATTGCATCGTTAAGGCTACATCTCTTTCAAAAACGGCATTTACCCTCGCCATTGTAATTGTAAGGGCAGACATTACGGCATTAATAGAATCATTTCTGGTGCTTCCGGCCCCAACACCAGCCGAATTTACATGAAAAGTAGCATACTCCTCTGTTGCAGCCAAGGCCAATCTGAAGGTTCTTAATTTGAGATCATTAGCAAATTTATAATTTGACTGTATGGTTTTTTTAACGACTTCACTTTTTGTAAAACATTCGAAAGTTCCATTTTTAATGATATCCTTTTTAAGATATACCATGTATTTTTTTCTGTCTTCAGTAAATGGATCAATATAAATGGTTCCAATATCCGGAGATAAGATCATGGCATATAAGCCTAATGAATTCATTGTAAAATGAATAGAGGCTGATTTATTATTTATATCATATCCTGAGAAGGATTTAATTCCTGGAAATTTAACAGCAAGATCGGGATGCATTAAAGATGTTTCCTTTATTGCGTATTTTTTTAATTTTCCGTTTTGATCAGGAAACTCTACAAAGGTTGCAATAGATGAAGGTTGAGATCTTTTAGAAATTGAATTTAATCGATTTTCCAAATATTCAGTGTCAAGTACAAAAGTTTTGTAACTGCTCACATTTGCCTTCCCTGCTAACAACTTACTTTTGACATTGCTTTTATCAATGCTCAACCATAAGTTTCTTTCTTGGGCAAATCCAGAAAAGCTTTGCATCAAAAAAAGCGAAACTAAAAATATAAAACAGTACTTTTTCAATTTCATCATTGAACAAATTTAAAATAAAGTTTTGAATTTGGATTTTATTATTTTGATACCTTTACAAAAATGCAATGCTATGGCTCGGTACTTTATATTTTTTTTAGTGATTCTGAATATTGGTTGCCAAAGTAGCAGGTTAAATAAATCATTAATATCTTTAAAAGAACCTAGGGTAATAACCCTTGATAATTGCCCTGAAAAAAGTACCTGTACTATAGAAATCATACCGCAATCGACTTTAATAATCAAAGAAGATGAATTTAAAAATACATATATTGAGATTCTAAAAGGAACAAAAACAATCATAAAATTTCAATATAAGAAGGATGAAATTCCCAATACTGCGGATAGCCATTACTCTGAAATAGTATTCATAGAAACCGATAATTATGATAAACATATATTTCTTAAAAATGAGCAGTTGCAGGAGGTGAAAATGGTATTTGGCAGGTTATGTTATTGTAAGGGGTCTTCAGGTTATTTCAGGGTTATAAAAGGTGAACTAGAGCTAACCGTTAAAAAAAATAAATTAACTTTGAACACCAATTTTAGCGTAGATAATATCCCCCAAATAATCGCTAACTTGAACGAAACAATAATTCTTGATAAATAAAGCCCCAATTTGTGAAAATTTTTAGATCAGCCAAAGAATTTATTTCTGTCGAAAAAAACTCGATCGTAACCATTGGCACTTTCGATGGCGTTCATATTGGGCATAAAGAAATAATTAAAAACTTAATAGAAAATGCGCGTCAAAATAATGATAAGTCTGTTATTTTGACATTTTTTCCACATCCGCGAATGGTGATCCAAAAAGGGAGTAACATCAAATTACTAACAACGTTGGATGAAAAAATTGCGCTCTTGGAAAAAGCCGGATTAGATTATTTAATCGTTCAGCCTTTCAATAAAGAATTTTCGAGATTAACCGCATTAGAATTTGTTAGAGACATTTTAGTTGGACAATTAAAAATAAAAAAATTAGTCATTGGTTATGATCACCATTTTGGTAGGAATAGGGAGGGTAATTTTGAACAACTGAAAGAATATGGTGCTGTATATGGCTTTACCGTTGAAGAAATACCTGTTCAGGATATTGAAAATGTAGCGGTTAGCTCAACGAAAATTAGAAGAGCCCTAACGGATGGAAAAATCGAGAAAGCGAATTCCTACCTCGGCTATGAATTTATGCTAACAGGAAAAATTATCCATGGAAGAGGGCTGGGCAAAAAATGGAATTACCCTACAATAAATGTTAACATTGAGGAGACTTATAAACTAATTCCAAAACCGGGAGTATATATCGTAAAAACAACGATTAACGACGAAAAAATCTTTGGGGTAATGAACATAGGGAATCGGCCTACCATTAACGGAAAACACCAAACAATTGAGGTTCATCTACTCGATTTTGATGGCGACCTTTACGGGGAAACCATTCAGGTTCATTTGGCCTATCGTTTACGTGACGAACAAAAATTCGATTCGGTTGAAGCATTATTTGTTCAAATTAAGGAGGACGAACAAAAAACAAGAGGATTAATTCAAAGTGGGCAAATTACTTTCCAATAAATTATTGTCTTCACAAAAGAGTACATCTAATTTCTAAATTCTAAATTCAATGAGTATCTTTGGTCACTTATTTTAATAGATCATGTTACAAGTAGCTTTTATAAGAGAAAATAAAGAACGCGTTTTAAAAGGATTGGCCATTCGTAATTTTGTTGATGCTGAAAAAACGATAGATCAAGTTATTGATATTGATGAAAAACGCAGGGCAATACAGACCCAATTAGACAAGATATTAGCAGAGTCTAATAAGATCTCAAAAGAAATAGGGAATTTATTTAAATCTGGCGAAAAACAAAAGGCAAATATCCTTAAGGAAAAAACGGTACAATTAAAAGAAGATTCTAAGTTGTTAACCGAACAATTGACCAGCTCACAATCTGAACTTAATGAGTTATTATATCAAATACCAAATATACCGAATGTACTAGTACCTGCTGGCACGTCAGAAGAAAATAACGAAGAAGTTTATAGAGATGGTGAAATTCCTAAACTTTGGGACAAAGCACTACCACATTGGGAATTGGCTAAGAAATATAATATAATCGATTTCGAATTGGGTAATAAAATTACCGGCGCCGGTTTCCCTGTTTATAGAGGGAAAGGTGCTAAACTACAACGGGCATTGATCAGTTATTTCTTAGACAAAAATACAGAAGCGGGATATGAAGAAGTTCAAGTGCCTCATCTCGTCAATGAAGCTTCAGGTTTTGGTACAGGCCAATTACCTGACAAGGAAGGACAGATGTACCATGTAACGGCAGATAATTTATACCTAATTCCTACAGCTGAAGTTCCTGTAACGAATATATATAGGGATGTTTTGTTAAAAGAAAGTGACTTTCCAATTTTACATACAGGGTATACTCCTTGTTTTAGGCGCGAAGCGGGGTCGTATGGTGCCCATGTAAGAGGCTTAAACAGGTTACATCAATTTGACAAAGTAGAAATTGTTCGTATTGAACATCCCGATAATTCTTATAAAGCTTTAGACGGAATGGTTGAACATGTGAAAGAAATTTTAAAAGAATTAAAATTACCCTATCGTATTTTGAGATTATGTGGTGGTGATATTGGTTTTACATCTGCACTCACCTATGATTTTGAAGTATTCTCAACTGCGCAAGATAGATGGCTGGAAATAAGTTCTGTTTCTAACTTTGAATCTTTTCAAGCTAACCGATTGAAATTAAGATTTAAAAATTCTGAAGGTAAAAGTGAATTGGCGCATACGTTAAATGGAAGTTCACTTGCCTTACCTAGGGTCTTGGCAGGAATATTGGAAAATTACCAGACCGAACATGGTATTGTAATTCCCGATGTATTACAGAAGTACACTGGTTTTGATATTATTAATTAAAACCAATTGATTACTAAGCCAATAGAAAAATGGAATTATTGATTCTAGTTTGAAGCTACGGCGGTTAGCAGTTTTTTATAATGATTCATTTCTAACAAGGCATTAAAATATGCACTTATTTGACCTTTCTTCATGTATAATTTCGCCTTTCTTCTTGCTTTTTCGTAGTGTTTGTTTAATTCGATCATGATAAAAAAATTATGAGTTCTATATTATTAAGACAAATGTTATGCCAAAATGTTACGAGTAATTTTTTTATCTCACTTTATTTATAAATTTTTTAACACTTCTTTTATTACCTTTGAAGCTATACCATAACGCCATGCATCGCATTATTATTGTAATATTATTCTTTTTCACTTTAATTAGTTTTGCCCAGGATTCGCAATTGGCATATGATTATTACAGGAAAGGGGAGTATGAAAAAGCCTCCGTCCTTTACAAACAGCTGTATGAAAAAAATAAAATTAGACGAGACTATTTTAAGCAATTACTTTCAAGCTATCAATTATCGGAAAATTATGAGGCAGCATCGGAATTATTGACCAGTCATCAAAAAGAATTTCCGAATCAAACGCATTTACCCATTGAAATTGGTTATAATTTACAGCTACAAAATCAGAAAGAAAAAGCAATTCCATATTATGAACAGGCCTTGATAACTGTCGACACCAATCCAAATTCGGGATATATTATCGGACGTACTTTTCAGGATAATCACTTATTGGATTATGCCCTCAGTGCCTATACAAGAGCTATGGAATTAAATCCTGAATTGAATTACGATGCGTATATCGCATTTATCTACGGAGAAAAAGGCGATATTGAAAACATGTTCGACGCCTATTTAAACATGGTACAGAAAAATGAAACCTTTTATCCAAGTGTACAGCGCTATGCAGGAAGATTTATAACTGACGATAATTTGGATGAGAATAATATATTATTTAGAAAATTACTTTTAAAACGCCTTCAAAACGATCCGAATGATTCTTGGAACAAACTGCTTAGTTGGTTGTTTATGCAACAAAAAGATTATAGCAAAGCCTTGGTTCAAGAAATAGCTTTGTTTAAAAGGAATTTGGAAGATATAAATAGAATTATTGAGGTTGGTGATATTGCCTTTAATAACTCAAGTTACGATGCTGCAAAAGCATGTTTCGATTTTGTTTTACAAAATACCCAAAACCCTGTAATAATTCTGGATGCAAATCTTTATTTATTAGAGATAGCTATTGAAACGGCTACTACAAACGATCAAATTGAGTCTGTTGATCAAAAATTTCAAGAATTATTTACGGTTTACGGAACGGGTAATAGCACTTTAGATCTTCAAATTGCCTACGCCGACTTTTTGACCTTCACGAAAAATAATCCTGATAAGGCAACTAGCATACTTAAAGATGCCCTCTTAAGAACAACTTCGGAGTTCCAACATGGTGCTGTTAAGTTAAAATTAGCCGATATTTTGGTTTATACCAATAAATTTAATGAAGCTCTCATTAATTACTCACAGGTACAAACCAATCTAAAAAACAGCACTTTAGCCCAAACCGCGAGTTTCAAAGTTGCCCAAACATCTTATTTTAAAGGTGATTTTAAATGGGCTCTTACTCAGCTAAAAGTATTGAAAAAATCGACTTCTCAACTTATTGCCAATGATGCTTTAGAATTAAATTTATTAATTTCAGATAATATTGTTGGTGATACGGTTTATGATGCTTTAAAAACCTATGCTAAGGCAGATCTATTGGCATTTCAAAATAAAAATAAGGAAGCCATCGATACTTTGAATGTTGTATTATTAAAATATCAGGGACGATCTATTGAGGATGATGCGCTCTTTAAACAGGCAGAATTATTTGAGAAAAATAAGGAATTTGACTTAGCTGTAAACAATTATCTCAAAATCATTGAATTGCAAAAGGATGGAATATTAGTTGACGATTCGTTTTTTAAATTAGGTCTATTATATGAAAATTATCTGAACGATAATGAAAGGGCAAAAGAGATGTATCAAAAGATTATTTTTGAATTTCCCTCAAGTATTTATTTAGTTGATGCGCGTAAACGTTTCCGGAAATTACGTGGAGATTCTATTAATTAATACGCGAAAACTATCATAATAAAACAATAATTCAAAATTATGTATATATATAATGTAACGGTAAACATCGATGAATCAGTAGCCGAGGAATGGCTTCAATGGATGCAAGAAAGCCATATACCAGAAATGCTCTCAACGGGTAAATTTTTTGAAGCCAAGTTGTGTCAGGTCATGATAGAAGAAGAAATGGGAGGAATTACCTTTTCAATTCAATATACCAGTGAGAGTAAAGAAAAGCTCGAAAATTATTATACGGAAAATGCGGATGATCTTCGCAAAGAAAGTCAGAAGCTTTTCGGAGATAAGTTTGTCGCCTTTAGAACCGAATTAAAAGTCATCACTTATATTAAGAATTTTGTTAAGTCATAATATAATAGATGCGAGTTAAAGCCAAAAAATACTTAGGCCAACATTTTTTAAGAGATGAAAATATTGCCCAAGATATTGCTAATACGCTTACTGAAAAAAGTTATGATACGGTGCTTGAAATTGGCCCCGGTATGGGTGTATTAACCAAATATCTCCTTAAAAAAAAATTTACAACCTACGTTATTGAAATCGATAAGGAATCGGTCGAATATTTAAAATCCCACTATAAAAATTTAGAATCTAGAATTATTTCTGAAGATTTCCTTAAGATTAACTTCAAAGATTATTTCAAGGATAAACCTTTTGCCATTATAGGTAACTTTCCTTATAATATATCTACTCAAATCGTTTTTAAAACATTAGAAAATAAGCATCAAATACCCGAGCTGTGTGGCATGTTTCAAAAAGAAGTTGCTCAAAGGATCGCAGAAAAACCCGGAAGTAAAACATATGGAATATTATCAGTGCTGACTCAAGCCTTTTATGACGCAGAATATCTATTTACAGTTCCTCCAAATGTGTTCAACCCTCCTCCCAAAGTAGATTCGGGTGTCATTCGACTAATCCGCAAAAAAAACTATACTTTACCTGTTGATGAACAATTATTTTTCAAAGTGGTTAAGACAGCTTTCAACCAGCGAAGAAAAACACTTCGTAACAGTTTAAAATCGTTTAATTTATCTGATAAATTAAGAGAAGATGCTATCTTTGTGCAACGCCCGGAGCAATTATCAGTACAGCAGTTTATTAACTTGACACAAAAAATAGCGATCGATGCCATTTGAAATTACAAATGAAATTATTGAGCAAGTTCAAGCACTCATTCTACAAAAGGATGATATGGCTTTACTTGAGCTTTTAGCCGATGAGCATCATGCTGATATCGCCGAAATTTTAGACGATCTAAATCTTGAAGAGTCAACGTACATCATTAAATTATTAGATAGCGATCTGACATCTGATATATTAATGGAATTGGATGATGATGTTCGTGAAAAGATTCTCAAAAATTTGTCGGCCAAGGAAATTGCCGAAGAACTTGCCGAACTCGATACTGATGATGCCGCCGATATTATTGCAGAATTGCCTGAATCGAGGCAAGAAAGTGTAATTTCTGCTA
>CBDUPN010000012.1:0-36941 GCA_965369125.1 uncultured Aureibaculum sp.
ATTTCCATTCAAGAGTAAGTAATTGGTCAACTCTTAATCGAGGAAACGTCCATCTGAACCACATCATTAAAAATACTATTACAAAAGTTTTACCTATGAACCAGAATACACCTAACCAAGGAATAGATTCTGTTATTCCAAAAGGTGATAACCATGCTCCAAAAAATACAGTGGTAGCAATGGCTGCTATAATAAACATGTTTATAAATTCAGCTAAAAAGAAATAGGCAAATTTCATTCCCGAGTATTCTGTATGAAAACCAGCTCCTAATTCCTGTTCGGCTTCTACCAGATCAAAAGGCGCTCTGTTTGTTTCTGCTGTACCCGCTATCATGTAGATCATAAAAGCGACTATAGCTGGAATATGTCCTTGTACAATCAACCATCCATTTTTTTGAACTTCAACAATTTCTGATAATTGTAAAGTACCGGTAAGTAAAACCATTGTGATCAATGATAATCCAACAGATAATTCATAGCTTATGGTTTGTACACCACTACGCATAGCGCCGATCAAGGCATATTTGTTATTACTACTCCAACCACCCAGTAAAATTCCGATGACTCCAATGGATGATATAGCGATTAAAAAGAGTATTCCAATATTGATATCAAAAGCTTGAAATTCTTTAGTGAAAGGGAAAACCGCTAGGGCCATTAGTGAAGCAACAATGACAAAATAAGGTGCTAAATTGTACAAAAAATTATCCGATCTGGTTGTGCCGGTTAATTCTTTTGAAACCAATTTTAGGGCATCGGCCATGGTTTGTAAAAGACCTAAAGGCCCAACTCTATTTGGCCCAATACGTAGCTGAAACCAAGCCGCTATTCTTCTTTCCAACAACACCAAATACAATCCGGCAACGGCAAAAATAACCAGGTAAACTACAGCTATCAGGGCCATTTCTACAATGCTAGCTACACCTTCTGGCATGATGCTAAAAAGCCAATTATGAATATTTTTTGTAATGCTTAATGAGATGTTCATTGTTTATTTTTTATCGATCAATATCTGGTATTACAAGGTCAAGTGTTGCCATGGTTGCAACTAAATCTGCAATTTTTTCACCAACCGTTATATGATTTAGTAATGATAAGTTCGAAAATCCGGGAGAACGGAATTTTAAACGATACGGATTTTTTGTTCCCGTACTAATAATATAGACCCCCAATTCGCCTCGAGCAGTTTCAACTTTTTGGTAAAATTCTCCTTTTGGCAATTTTATTACGGCATTTGTAGCAACTTGGTGATCACCTTCAGGGATATTATCAATTAATTGTTCTATGATCGACATCGATTCCCACATTTCTTCAATTCTAACTTGATAACGAGCAAATGTGTCACCTTCAGTTTTCAATACCTCATTAAATTTTACTCTATCATAAGCACTATATGGATGGTGTTTTCTAACATCACAAGAATATCCAGAACCACGACCAACAGGGCCAGAGGCTCCAAACGAAATGGCATCTTCTTTGCTTAAAAGACCAATACCTTTCATTCTTTTTTGAAATATTATATTACCTGTTAGTAACCTATCATATTCAGGTAGTTTAGTTTTAAAATGTGCAATAAAATCTTTGGTCCTTTTCACGAAATTTGGATGTATATCGAACATTAATCCTCCAGGAATGTTATAATTCATGGTTAAACGTGCACCACAGGTTTCTTCAAAAATATCATTGATCATTTCACGGTCTCTAAACCCATAAAAATAGGTGGTTAAGGCACCTATATCCATTCCCGTAACACCCCACCATAACGTATGTGATGCAATTCTAGTGAGCTCGCCAATGATGGTTCTAATCACTTTAACACGATCTGGAATTTCAAGCTGAAGAGCGTTTTCAACTGTCAAACAAACAGCTTCATTATTGATATGTGATGATAAATAATCCATTCGATCTGTTAAATGAACTATTTGTTGATAGCTGTCACGTTCGCACATCTTTTCTATAGATCGATGTATATATCCAAGATCCGGTTCAACTTTTTTTATGATCTCACCATCAATAGTTAATAACAGACGCAAAACACCGTGGGTTGCAGGGTGTTGAGGTCCCATATTAATAAAATATTCTTCAGATTTAAAGTTATTATTTACAGTAGTCGTTTCCATATTTACTTATTTAATAACCATATTAATTTCATCTTCATAATCTTTTCTTAGCGGGTATCCTACCCATTCATCTGTTAAAAATAGTCGCTTTAAATTGGGATGATTATTAAATTTTATGCCAAAGAAATCGAACACTTCACGTTCGTGAAATTCTGCAGTCGCCCAAATATCATATACAGAATCGAATGTAGGATTTTCTCTATTTTCTGTATGAACTTTTACAACGATCATATGTCGATACTTCGTAGATTCTAAATGATAAACAACACCAAGGCTACTTTCCCAATCAACACCACTTAAACAAAACAAATAATCGAAATGTGTCTCTTTATTATTTTTTAATTGAGACATTAATTGATAGAGCAGTTCCGGTTGAACGGTAACATTTAAGAACTGTGAGCCTTCTTCAGAAAATTCCAACCCATTTGTGCTCTTGGGTTCCGAGAGCTCAGAAATTTCATTTTCATCCGAAACTTCTGTAGCTGATGTTTTAGAAATCGAACTTGGAAACCAACTATTTATTATTTTTTGTAATGCTTCGTTTGTCATACCTGTCATTTTATAGTCCTTCATCAAATCCATCAATGGGATTTTCCTTGTGCTTCATGCTTTCTGTGCGTATTTTATCTTGTAGCATGAGCATTCCTTCTAATAAGGCCTCTGGTCTCGGTGGGCATCCTGGAACATAAACATCAACCGGGATAACATGGTCGGCGCCTTTAACTACAGAATAAGTATTATAAAAGAAGGGGCCTCCAGATATGGCACATGCTCCCATGGCAATTACATATTTAGGCTCAGCCATTTGGTCGTACAAACGACGTAATACTGGTGCCATTTTATTTACTATAGTACCGGCAATAATGATTAAATCTGCCTGCCTTGGGGAAGGCCTTGC
This sequence comes from uncultured Aureibaculum sp., assembly GCA_965369125.1. GTDB lineage: Bacteria > Bacteroidota > Bacteroidia > Flavobacteriales > Flavobacteriaceae > Aureibaculum. Next base: position 3,019 of record CBDUPN010000012.1, read on the forward strand.
TACTTCAAATCCGAACCGTGAATAATCGTGGCGGGCAGCACCTGTTTGCATCATCTCAATGGCACAGCAACTGGTACCAAAATAAAGCGACCAAAGTGAATTTGATCGCCCCCAATTGATTATTTTATCCAATGAAGTAACTATCACGTTAGCTCCATTGCCCGCGGGAATTACTTTTCCCGGGAAATCTTTTGGAACCGACGTAACATTATTTTCTGGTTCTATCTGACTTAAAAATCTTTTTTTATCTACTCCCATTTTAATGCTTCTTTTTTCCAGGCGTATAATAAACCTAATCCTAAAATGACGAGAAAGATGATTATTTCAATGAATGCTACTGCGCCAATTTCTTGGAAAACAACAGCCCATGGAATTAAAAATGCCACTTCCACATCAAAAATTAGAAATAAGATGGCAAATAAATAGTAACCAACTTTAAATTGAACCCATGTAGGTCCAATAGTTGTCATACCACTTTCATACGGTTCTCTTTTTTGAGGGTTGTCTGACTTATGTGAAATTAAATTTGATAAGAAGTTTGCGCCTGCAACTAAAACAATACCTGCTATTAAGAATACTATAATCGCTTCTGAACCCATTTATATATCTACTATTTTATTTCGTATGTTTCACCTGAGTAAAACAAATCTTTAGTTTTTAAGAATTCTGAATTCGCTTTTACTTGAGCAGTTAAGGCATCTTCACGTTCTTCTAAGGTAACATCGTCAAAACTTCTGATAATACCGGTAATAAGTGGATATTCTAGACGAACCAACATCTGATGTAATGTTGGATCTTTCTCTTTTGCATTATGCACCAAAAGATCTTCCTGGGTAATTCCGTTTTCACCTATGGTAACTACCTCTAATTTTAATCTATTTAAAACCAGTCCTTTATCTTTATTTTTACCAAAGATCATCGGTTTCCCATGTTCTACAAATAACTGCTTATCTTCTCTTACATCCTTATCGGTATACTTGGTAAAGCAACCATCATTAAATATTACACAATTTTGTAATATTTCAACCAATGATGTTCCTTGAAATTTTTCTGCCTGAATAAAAATATCGGTCATTTCCTTGGGTGAATTACCTCCAATTCTTGCAAAAAAACGCGCTTGTGCACCAATAGCCAATTCCCCAGGTTGAAACGGTGGTTGGGTATTGCCATAAGGAGATGATTTCGTTTTTTGACCGACAAGTGAGGTCGGAGAAAACTGCCCCTTGGTTAATCCATATATTTCATTATTAAAAAGAATAATATTTAGATCTATATTCCTTCTTAGAACATGTATGAAATGATTACCTCCAATGGCCATACCGTCACCATCACCGGTAACAACCCAGACACTTAAGTTCGGATTAGCTAATTTGACGCCGGTTGCTATTGCAGGTGCCCTACCATGAATGCCATGCATACCATAGGTATCCATATAATATGGGAAACGGGATGAACATCCAATACCAGATATGAATACAATATCTTCTTTCTTAACACCTATTTCTGGAAGCGCTTTTTGCATTGATCTTAAAATGACATAATCGTCACATCCGGGGCACCATCTAACCTCCTGATCACTTGCAAAATCTTTGAAAGTATATTCTTTTACAGCTGTTGTTTCCATATTTATTTAGCTAGTTGTTTAAATTTTTCTGTTAATTCACTGTTTGAAAAAGGTAAGCCTTGAACCTTATTGTGTTGTAAAAACTCAATTCCGTTAAAGTTTATCCTTAAAATTTTAGCTAACTGCCCACTATTTAATTCGCAAACAATAATTTTTTTGAATTTACGTAATACTTCTTCGGTATTTTTAGGCAATGGGTTAATATAATTAAAGTGTGCGAAACCAATATTTTTATGGCCTTCATCATCTAATTGTTTTACGGCAGAATGTAAAGAACCGTAAGTACCTCCCCAACCAATTACCAATAGATCTCCGCTTTCAGCGAATTCAGTAGTTAGTTCTGGAATATAATTTTGAACTCTTCTAATTTTTTCGGCCCTGATTTTCACCATATATTCATGGTTCTCAGGCACATAAGAAACGTTACCTGTAACTTTATCTTTTTCTAAACCACCAATTCTATGTTCTAATCCGGGTGTACCGGGTATAGCCCAATTTCTAGCAAGAGACTCTTCCTCGCGATCGTATGGATGCCAGTTTTCTTTAATCTCTGTAACTTTATTATTTTTAATTTCAGGCATATCATCAACAGTCCTTATTTTCCAGGGCGCAGAACCATTGGCTATATAACCATCTGTTAATAAAATAACCGGGGTCATATGTTCTAAGGCAAGTTTTGCGGCCTCATAAGCATAGTTAAAACAATTTCCAGGAGTACTAGCTGCGATAACGATTACCGGGCTTTCACCATTTCTGCCGTACATGGCTTGTAACAGGTCAGATTGTTCTGTTTTTGTTGGCAATCCGGTTGATGGGCCTCCTCGTTGTACATTTACCACTACCAGCGGTAGTTCGACCATCATTGCCAAACCAAGGGCTTCGCCCTTTAATGCCAGTCCGGGACCAGAGGTTGTTGTAATAGCCAAATCTCCTGCAAATGCTGCACCGATAGCTGATGTGATCCCCGCTATTTCGTCTTCGGCTTGAAAAGCCTTCACACCAAAATGTTTATGTTTTACCAGTTCATGTAAAATATCTGTAGCGGGTGTAATAGGGTAAGATCCTAAAAAAAGTTCCAAACCAGATTTTTCAGCAGCAGCTAAAAATCCCCAAGCAGTCGCCGTATTACCCATAATGATCCTATAAGTACCCGGGCGCATTTTTGCTGGTGAAATTGTATAGGCATTAGGTATTAATTCTAAAGTTTCAGCAAAATACAACCCGGCATTTAATACCTTCGTATTTGCTTCTATAATATGTGGTTTAGATTTAAACTTTTTATTTAAAAAGTCAATCGTATGTTCTGTAGATCGGTCATACATCCAGTAGACCATGCCTAATGCGAACATATTCTTACTTCTAGTGATAGCTTTATTATCAAGACCCTCCACACCTTTTAAAGCTTCTTTGGTTAGGGATGTCATGGCTACCTCTATTACACGGTAGTTTTCCAAACTTCCATCTTCTAATGGGTTGGATTCATATAAAGCTTTTTCTAAATTCTTTTTTGTAAAAGAATCCGTATCAACTATAATAGTATGACCTGGTTTTACTGCGTATAAATTTGTTTTTAATCCGGCCGGATTCATGGCAACCAGCAGATCGACATTATCGCCGGGAGTACTTATCTCAACACTACCTATATGTACTTGAAATCCGGAAACTCCATATAAACTCCCTTGAGGAGCCCTAATCTCTGAAGGATAATTTGGAAAGGTAGCCACATCGTTACCAAACATTGCAGAAGTGTCGGAAAACTGTGTTCCTGTTAACTGCATGCCATCACCTGAATCTCCTACGAATCTTATAACTACGGCTTCCAAGACCTCAGGTTGAAGTTTCATTTTATCTGTGATCATAATTTTATTGATTTCTTAAATTTATGAAAAATTGATCAAATATTTATATATTTATAGACGCCAAAGATAATTTCACTTTTTAATATGAAATATGATTTTTGTCATTTAACAGAAGTCTAAATTGGTTTAATTTTACACATTATTATTATAAATTAAAAAAGATATGGCAATTATTATAACAGACGAATGTATAAACTGTGACGCTTGTGTTTCAGAATGTCCTAACAATGCAATTTATGAACCAGATCAGAATTGGGCTTATGCAGATGGAACTGCGTTAAAAGGAACTATTAAATTACCTAATGGAACAGAAGCTGATGCGGATGCTGAAAACGAGCCTGTTTCAGATGAGTTTTACTTTATTGTGACCGATAAATGTACTGAATGTAAAGGTTTCCATGATGAGCCTCAGTGTGCTTCAGTTTGCCCTGTAGATTGTTGCGTGCCAGATGAAGATCATGTTGAAACAGAAGAGGTACTCCTAGCCAAAAAAGCCTGGATGCACGGCGAATAGAAAAATTTGTAATTCACTTTAATATTTTATTGCTCAAGCAGTAAAATAAACCTAAAACCACTCTTAGCACTTTAGTGCTGATAGTGGTTTTTTATATAATGAGAATTCTGCCTTTGTAATTCGATATCATCTATGATGAGCGCTGAATTCTAATTAATAATCTTTCTATTTATTTGAAAGCAAAAAATTGCTTAGTAGCGTCATAAAGTATTGTTACCTGACAAATGTCATAGTCTGCGTTTTTGACAAGTACTATTTTTACAAAAATTTTAAAAGACTTATTACGGTTAGTAATTTGCTTAAAATAAATTACTTGAAAGTATTTATTGCAAATTATATGTTGTTAAAATAATATATAAATCATGAAAGAAAATTCAGAAAAATTAATTTGCGATGCTAATGAAGCCGTCGCAATAGTTGCCCATAAAACTAATGAAGTTTGTGCTATTTATCCTATCACACCTGCCTCACCTATGGGTGAGCACGTTGATGTTTATAGTTCTAATGGACAAATGAATATTTGGAAAAACGTTCCAAGAATTGTTGAAATGCAAAGTGAAGGTGGAGCAGCCGGAGCCGTTCACGGATCTCTACAGGCAGGAGCTTTAACTACAACCTTTACGGCTTCACAAGGTTTATTACTAATGATACCTAATATGTATAAAATTGCAGGTGAGATGTTACCTACTGTAATTCATGTGGCGGCAAGAACTGTGGCAACGCATGCATTATCAATCTTTGGTGATCATTCAGACGTGATGGCAGCAAGGCAAACCGGATTTTCTATGTTGTTTGGGGGTTCAGTACAAGAAGCGATGGATTTTGCTTTAATTTCTCAAGTGTCTACTTTAAAATCGAGAATACCTTTTTTGAATATTTTTGATGGATTTAGAACTTCGCATGAAATATCTAAGATCGATGCCATTCCAGATGAAGTGATCAAAACGATGATGCCCGAAGATAAGATCATGGATCATAAAAAAAGATCTTTAGATCCAGATCATCCTGTAATTAGAGGTACCTCTCAAAACCCTGATGTATTTTTCCAAGCCCGGGAGGCAGCAAATTTATATTATGACAAAGTTCCTGGAATCGTAGAAGAGACCATGGATGAGTTTTATAAACATACAGGCCGTAAGTATAGCCTTTTCTATTATGTAGGTCATCCGGAGGCAGAAAAAGTAATTGTAATTATGGGCTCTGGTCAAGGTCCTGTGATGGAAGCCGTAGATACTATGGTTAATAATGGTGAAAAAGTAGGTGCAATAATCGTGAGATTGTTCAGACCATTTTCTATCAAACATTTTGTTGATGCTTTACCAAGTACAGTAAATAAAGTGGCTGTATTAGATAGAACAAAAGAACCGGGAAGTGCAGGCGAACCGTTGTATTTAGACGTCGTTACTGCATTTGTTGAAAGCCAAAGAGAAATGCCTAAAATTATTGGAGGCCGTTACGGATTATCTTCAAAAGAATTCGATCCTGCGATGGTTAAGGCAGTTTATGACGAATTAGATAAAGAAAAACCAAAAAATCACTTTACCATTGGTATCAACGATGATGTCTCTCATACCAGTCTGGAGATTGGAGAACGATTACAAACTGTAAAAACTACCTTTAACTGTATGTTCTATGGTTTAGGTTCTGACGGTACTGTTGGGGCTAATAAAAACTCCATTAAAATAATTGGTGAAACCACAGATAATTATGTACAAGGATATTTTGTATATGATTCTAAAAAAGCAGGTGCTCAAACAGTTTCACATTTACGATTTGGCCCTAAACCTATTTACTCTACGTATTTAATTCATAAAGCGAATTTTATCGCATGTCACCAATTTAATTTTATTGAAAAATACGACATCTTAAAAAATATTAAAAAAGGAGGTACTTTCTTATTGAATGCGCCATATTCTAATAAAAAAATATGGAATGAATTGCCTCAAAAAATGCAGGAAGAAATTGTCGAAAATGAATTGGAGTTTTACGTAATTGACGCCTCTAAAGTTGCTCATAAAGCGAAACTAGGAAAAAGAACAAATACAGTGTTACAAACTTGTTTCTTTGCCATTTCGGGAGTTTTACCAAAAGAAGAGGCCATTCAGAAAATTAAAGATGCCATTGTAAAATCTTATTCTCATAAAGGAGATAAGGTGGTACAAATGAATTTCAACGCCGTAGATAAATCATTAGAAAATCTTCAAAAAGTTGATTATCCTAAAAAAATAACAAATGAGAGGGATTTGAAACCTATGATGACTGGCACTGAAGATCCTTTTGTAAAAGAAGTATTAGGTAAGATTTTGGCTGGTAGGGGAGATGAACTTCCTGTAAGTGCATTCCCAGTAGACGGAACATTCCCAACTGGTACCACGCAATATGAAAAAAGAGGCATAGCCGATTTCATTCCTGTCTGGGATGATGAGAATTTATGTACACAATGTAATAAATGTGTAGTAATATGTCCTCATGCTGCAATTAGAGCAAAAGTAGTTCCAAATGAAGAGCTTGTTGGAGCACCGGCTTCATTAAAGGCTGTTCCTGCCAAAGGTCGACCTTTCACTAGCGAAACAGAATCTTATGTCTTACAAGTTTCTCCAGAAGATTGTACGGGTTGTGACCTTTGTGTGGCAGTTTGTCCTGCGGTAAGTAAAGAGATAGAAGACTTCAAATCTATCAATATGAGGAGGAAGCTTGATCATGATGTTGAAGAAAATGTCAATTGGGATTATTTTATCAATTTATCAAATTATGATAGAACCGAATTACAAATAACGAATGTAAAAGGATCTCAATTCTTAGAGCCTTTATTTGAATTTTCAGGAGCATGTTCTGGTTGTGGCGAAACACCTTATATTAAATTATTAACTCAACTTTATGGAGATAGTATTTTGATAGCAAATGCCACTGGTTGTTCTTCTATTTATGGAGGAAACCTACCAACGACCCCTTATAAAACAAATGAATTTGGAAGAGGTCCGGCATGGGCGAATTCGTTATTCGAAGATAATGCCGAATTTGGTTATGGTATGAAATTAGCCTTATCCAAAAAACAAGAAATCGCTGTTAATCTTTTGAAATCACTTGAGTTACTAGTAGGAAGTGAAATCGTTGATGCTATTTTAAATAATCCGGAAAAAACGGAAAGTGAAAAAAAGAAAAAATTTGCAGATATAGAGTCTCTTAAAAAAACATTGGCATATATCGACAACAACGAGGATGCTGTTAAATTGAATCATTTAACCGAATACTTACGTAAAAAATCGGTATGGATCCTAGGTGGTGATGGTTGGGCTTATGATATCGGTTATGGTGGAGTTGATCATGTATTAGCTTCTGGTGAAGACATTAACATTATGGTCTTAGATACCGAAGTGTATTCTAATACCGGAGGTCAAACATCAAAAGCAACGCCATTAGGCGCCAGCGCGAAGTTCTCAGTTTCAGGTAAGAGAACTAGTAAGAAGAGTTTGGCATTGCAGGCTGTTTCTTATGAAAATGTTTATGTAGCTCAAGTAGCCATTGGCGCAAAAGATCTACAAACTTTAAAAGCAATAGAAGAAGCTGAAGCCTATCCTGGACCGTCGATAATTATAGCCTACTCTCATTGCGGTGAGCATGGTTATGATCTTAAGGACGGGGCAATTCAACAAGAGAAAGCTGTTGAAACAGGATATTGGCCATTATTTAGATTCGATCCTTCAAAACCAAAAGGGAAGAAGTTTAAATTAGATTCTAAAGCACCAAGTGCACCTTTAAGCGATTTTATGTATAATGAAACTCGTTTTACAAGAGTTGTGAAAGATGATGCAGAACTAGGAGCCAGCTTGCTTAAACAAGCACAGGAAGAAGTTGATTCTAAATGGGAAAGACTACAGCTTTATAGAGATATGTAATTAATTATTAAAGAGCCATTATCTAGAATTAAATTCTATTTGATAATGGCTCTTTTATTTGTTTATAAACTTTAAAATTTATCAATGATGAAAGATAAAGCTAATAAATTATTTTCCGACGCTTCAAAAAAACTTAATGAAGCTAACAAAGAACTCTTTAAACCTAAAGAAGACCTTGTTACTTATATGGTTTGCAAAAACGCACAGTTTGCTGTCGAAAATTATTTAAAAGGTTTTCTTTTGCAAAATGGTGTGAATCCAGCGAAATACAAAACGGTAGAAAGCCTATATGAACAATGTATTAAACTCAATAAAAAATTTGAGGAGGTTGATCTATCAGATTTTAATTGTAAATCTCACGACCTTGATTCAAGATATTGTAACGAAGTTTCAAAAGTGAGTAATTGTTTTGATATCGCCGATAATTTAGACACATTTCTCAGAAGAGAAAAGATTATAAACTGATATTTGTTTTACATATATTAATTGAGGAGGCAACAATAATTTCCTCTTAAATAAGGAATTACCCACCTATTATATGTAATTCTGTAAAACTTTTGTCGATTATCAAGGTATTATCACCATTAACTTTTACTTTTTCGAATAATATTTCTTCGTTGTCTAACTGAATTTTGGCAATTTTAAACGGTAATCCATGTATTTTTAACTTGAAAGTCGTATAAGAAGTTATGTGTTTACCGGTTTTGTGCTGTTGAATAATAAGCTGATCAGTCCTTCCTAAAAGGTTAAATGTTCTTAAGCTGAAATTCCCATTCATATATTCATAACCATCATCTGCATCATCATATAAAGTCGAACTTTCTTTCCCTTCTTTATAATATACATCGAGGGTGATCTGATCAAACTCCTTTTCACCAACGTATTGTTGAATAGGATATTTAGGAATAATAGCACCTTCTTTAATAAAAATAGGCATGGTATCAATATCTGCATCAACCCACATTTCTTTACCACCTACAATGATAGTATCCGTCCAATAGTCGAACCATTTTCCTCTCGGAACGTACATTCTTCTTCCTTTAGCATTGGGTTCATTAATAGGGCATACCAATATTTTATCACCAAATATAAATTCGTCAGTTCTATAATGTGTTTGCACATCATCCTGATCGTAAAGCACCAGTGATTTCAGCATTGGGACACCATCTTTATAATAATGCCAGAAAGCGGTATATAAATATGGTAATAGCTGATAACGAATCTCAATAAATTTCTTAACGATTCCGGTTACTTCGTCACCAAAGGTCCAGGGTTCTTGATCGCCGTGGTCTCCCGAAGAGTGTGTTCGACAAAATGGATGGAAAATACCTAATTGAATCCACCTTGCAAACAATTCACCATCTGGTTGTTCTGTAAATCCTCCAATATCACTACCAACAAAAGAATAACCAGACATGGCCATTCTTTGTGCTTGAACATTGGCAATCCATAAATGTTCCCATGACGCAATATTATCACCTGTCCAACTTGAAGTATATCTCTGAGTTCCAGAGTACGCTGCCCTTGTAATTACGAAAGGCCTCTTAGGATAGGCAAATTTCTTTAATCCTTGATACGTTGCCCTCGCCATTTGCATCCCATAAATATTATGTGCCTTTCTATGACTACAATGATTCCCTTCATAATTGTGCCTTACATCGTTTGGAAAAGTTTTATTAGGAACCTCCATGACAGCAGGTTCATTCATATCATTCCAGACACCTTTAATCCCAATATCTTCAATTAGTTCTTTAAACAAGCCAGCCCACCACTCTCTCACTTCGGGTTTGGTATAATCGGGAAAGTAACATTCTCCAGGCCATACCTTTCCTTTCATATAAGGTCCGTCTGCCCTTCTACAGAAATAATCTTTTTCAAGTCCTTCCTTAAAAATGTCATAGTCCATATCTATTTTTATTCCCGGATCAATAATGGCGACAGTTTTAAAACCATCATCTGCTAATTCTTTGACCATTCTTTTTGGATCGGGAAAATATTCCTTGTTCCAGGTAAAACACCTGAATCCATCCATATAATCTATATCTAAATAGATGGCGTCGCATGGGATCTGTAATTCACGGAATTTTGCAGTCACTTCTTTTACTCTTGATTCAGGGTAGTAGCTCCATTTACACTGATGATATCCCAACGCCCATAATGGAGGAAGCTGATGGGGTCTGCCTGTTAAATCCGTATAATTAGCAACGACATCATTCATTTTTGGGCCATAGATAAAATAATAGTTCATTTCACCGCCCTCTGCCCAGAAACTCGTAATATTTTTACGCTCATGGGCAAAATCAAAAAAAGACCTAAAGGTGTTATCAAAAAAGATACCATAGGCTTTTTTATTATGCAGACCGACAAAAAATGGTATTGCTTTATAAATTGGGTCGGTATCCTTTTCATAAGCATAAGAATCTGTTACCCAATTCTCAAAACGCTTACCTTTTAAATTGGTTTGAACTGGTTTATCACCCAGACCATAATAGCTTTCACCGGTATGAGCGATCTTACTCATTTTAACAATATTGCCTCCTAGCTCATAACTTTCTTCCCAATGAAATCCGATTTCATCCTGACTAATTAATTTTTTATCAGAAGCATCAAACATTAACACTTTTAGATTGCTTTTATTAATATGGCAGATTAATTTTTCAGTAGTGATTATATAATTCTTTGCGTCTTCATCAACATCTAATTTATTATAACCTCTACTTGCATATTTTGTTATGGCATAAGAGAAGTCTTTCTCAAAAATAGAGTTGGTGGAATATCGAAACCTGATTACACTGTCTCTTACAACGGTGACTTGTAAAGCGACATTATTTGAAGTATAGAAATTTAAGGTATCAATGTTCTTTTTATACGATATTATATTTGAAGGAAATTGATTTCCTCTTTGTTCAAGTTCAGTATTAGTGATCATAAATTATTGAGATAGAAATAAAGCTGCAAACCTACTAAAATTTATAATTTAAGCAAGTTTCTTTTTGTTAAAAATAAGGTTCAAAAATTGCATTAAATGCAATTTGAAAACTAAATTAAGGCAGAAAAACTATTTAATTTATTTTAAAAATAACTATCCCCAAAGGAGGCACACTTACTTCTGCCGAATATGGTTTGTTATTCCAAGATTGTTTTTTAATGGTTACAGGCTTCGAATTTGATATTCCGCTTCCTCCATAATTAACATCATTACTATTAAATATTTCGACAAGTTTACCTTTATTGAGTAAACCAATTCGATATTTTTCTTTTGGTATAGGCGTAAAATTACAGATAACCATGGTATCATTTTCTGTATCATGACCTTTACGGATATAAGAAATTACCGAATTTTGATGATCATCGTAACTAATCCATTCAAATCCTTCTCCACTAAATCCTTTTTCATATAAGGCCGGTGTATTTTGATATAAGGAATTTAGATCTTTAAAATAGGTCTGCATTTTTTTATGAGGTTCGAATTCTAAAAGGTTCCAGTCTAAACTTTGTTGGAAATTCCATTCGTTATATTGCCCAAATTCGCCTCCCATAAACAATAATTTAGTTCCTGGATGTGTAAACATATACCCATATAATAATCTAAGGTTTGCAAAGCGCTGCCATTCATCTCCTGGCATTCTTCCTAATAAAGAGTTCTTACCATAAACTACTTCATCATGAGATAAGGGTAACATAAAATTTTCTGAAAAACCATATGCTAAACTAAAGGTTATATCGTTCTGGTGATGTTTTCTATAAATAGGGTCTTTTGCAAAATATTCCAAGGTATCGTGCATCCATCCCATCATCCATTTCATGCCGAATCCAAGGCCTCCAATAGCAACGGGTTTGGTAACCATTGGAAATGCGGTAGATTCTTCTGCAATCGTTTGTACGCCTTCAAAATTTTCATATACGGTTTGATTGAATTCTTTTAGAAAAGATATGGCCTCTAAATTTTCTCTTCCGCCAAATCTATTCGGTTCCCATTCGCCATCTTCACGCGAATAATCTAAATAAAGTATAGAAGCTACAGCGTCTACCCTTAATCCATCTGCATGGTATTTATCTAACCAAAAAAGGGCATTACTTATTAAGAATGAACGAACTTCATTTCTTTCATAGTTAAATATAAGACTTTTCCAGTCGGGATGATAGCCTTTTCGATGGTCTGGATGTTCATAGAGATGCGTTCCGTCGAAAAATCCTAACCCGTGATCATCTGATGGGAAGTGCGATGGTACCCAATCTAAGATGACACCAATATCATTTTGATGAAATTGGTCAACGAGATACATAAAATCCTGAGGGGTTCCAAAGCGTGTCGTTGGGGCAAAATAACCAGTTAATTGATACCCCCATGAAGGATCATAAGGGTATTCCATGATGGGCATTAGCTCAATATGCGTAAAGTTCATCTCTTTTACATAGGCAACCAACTTTTTCGCTAATTCTTTATATGTTAATGACCTGTCTTCTTTGGTATTTCTCATCCAAGAACCCAAATGAACTTCATAAACAGAGTATGGTTTATCGAGTCCATTTTTATCTTTTCGGTAGGACATCCATTTTTTATCTTTCCATGTATAGTCAGCAATATCCCAAACTACCGAGGCCGTATTAGGTGGATGCTCACAACGTTTCGCATATGGATCTGCTTTTTCAGTTTTAACATCGTTATGATTACTCTGAATTTTATATTTATAAATATTGCCTTGTCCAACATTGGGAATAAACCCTTCCCAAATACCACTTTCATCCCAGCGAACATTTAATTGGTGTTCTCCTTCTATCCAATAATTAAAATCACCTATTACCGAAACGGCTTTTGCACTAGGCGCCCATACAGCAAAATAGGTTCCTTTAATTTTATCAACGGTCATTTCATGTGAACCAAATTTTTCATAAAGCCTATAATGTTTACCTGCTTTAAAAAGGTTGATATCAAATTCTGTGAACAGACTAAATGGTTTTACTTGTGCCATATTTATTGATTAATAATATTTAATATTCCTTTAAGGGGAATAATTGCCCAACGGGGCCTTGAGTTTAATTCATAACCCAATTCGTAAACTGCTTTTTCTAATAAACAGTACTCTAAGATAAAAATACGTTCCTGATGATACCCTATATTTAAATTGTTACGTTGAATTTCTTTGATATAAGTTCCTAAAAATATGCCGATAAGGTAACGATATAATAATTCACCCGCTTTAAAAAGTTTATCCTGAGGAGTATTAAAGTTTTCGGCATTATTAAAAATAGTAGCATAAATGGCATAATGGAACGATCTAAATATACCCGCAACATCTTTTAAAGGCGGTTGTTTTACTTTCCTGTCTCGAATGGTACTTTCTGGTTCTCCTTCAAAATCTAAAATATAAAAATCATCATCTTTAACTAAAATTTGACCTAAATGATAATCACCATGAACCCGAATACGTTCTCCTTTTAGTTTTGTCCAGTCGAATTTTACAAAACGCTTTCTTATGATATTTTTTTTATTTAAGAACTCTTTAGACAGTTCTAAAGCTAAACCTTCAAGTTTATGCAAATTGTTTTCAATAATATTTAACCTGTTTTGAAACTGATAGAGCATTCTGTTCTTTAACCAAACTGTATAATCATTATTAAAATGAGCAGGAGTAAAGGCTGTATCTTCAAATTCAGAACCTAAAGTTACATGCATTTCTGCAGTCCTTTTGGCCATTGTTTGAACCTTTAATAGAATATTTAAACCTACCCAATCTATGATCTGGGGTGGAACATCTTTAATATTTAACTTATCAAAAAGATCTGTAACAGGTAATGATTCTATATCAATATTTTTATATTCAATATTTGAAAAAATTTGATATAATTCTTTAAGCATATATTCCCATGCATCACCCTGGTTTGATACCATTTCTTGCATTAAAGCAATGGTTATGTACACGTTTTCCGAATCAACTACATTAATACCGCCCAAATAAGCAGGTGTATTTTTAAAATCCTTTTTTTCTGATAAAAACCTGCTCATTTCATAATCTGGATTTTTATCGGCATAGATTCTTCTAAAGAACTTTAAAACGTATTTATCATTGTAAATAATGGAGGTATTACTCTGTTCTAAACCCATGAATCTCGAAGATTCATAAACAATATTCTTAAATCTATCGCTCTTATGATATTGTACTTTTGTTTTATCTATGGGCAAGGCATCTGCAATACGTTCAAATACGACTTTTCTAAAGGCTTCAAGGTTGATAGCGTCTATAATAAAGCCTGCTTGCCCATTGATGCTAATGGGAAGGATTCTATCTTGTTTTGCAAAATTTTCATCTGATACAAAGGCGATTGGTAAGAAATAATGTTGGTAAAAAGCCTCGGCAAAATCTATCTCTAAAATTAGGCCATAGTAAATTTCTCCTTTTTGTTGGATCTTAAAATATTCTGAAAGTTCTATATATTTTAATTTGCTCGATTTACCACCATACCATCGTTGCTTGGTAATATAATCCTCTAAAACATCCGAAAGAAAAACTTTAACAAATTCTTTATTCTCAAGTAATTCTTCCCAGGGAACATTGAAATTATAAGGAGGCTGTAAAGCTGTTTTAACAGTAGTTTCAGACATATTATTTATTTATCTTAAAGATATGAAATGGTAGCGTAGGATGCAACTCCACATAATTCCATTCATGTTGCCAATTATAACTATTCCCTGTAATGAGATCATGCATTTGAATGTGATGTCCTTGTCCGATTCCCAGATCATAAATGGGTAATTTTACAGATCCTTTTTGCGCATAGTATTGATCGAGACTAATAATTATCAACATTTCACTTGATTTCGAATCATTCCATTTGTAAAAAGCAATTAGATTTTCATTTTCAACATGGCAAAATTTAATATTATTGGTTTGTTGCAGTGCTTCATGTTGCTGACGAATTTGATTTATTCGCGTGATAATGGTTGTTAATTTATTTTCTTTTGACCAGTCGTAGTGTTTAATTTGAAATTTTTCTGAATTAAGATATTCCTCTCTTCCAGGAAGTGCTTCGCTCATCATATATTCAAAAACAGGCCCATAAATACCTATATTGGAACTTAAGGTTGCAGCTAATGCATAACGCTGAAGATATTTTGATTCATTGGCACCCTGTAAGTGGAATGGATTAATATCGGGTGTATTAGGCCAGAAATTCGGACGCATATATTCACGCTGGTCTGTTTTTGTCAATTCTTCCATGTACTCGATAAGCTCATGTTTTGAGTCACGCCAAGTGAAGTAAGTATAAGATTGTGTATAACCTTGTTTAGCCAATTGATGCATCACCTTGGGTTTTGTAAATGCCTCGGCCAAAAACAATACATCGGGATGTTTTTCTTTAACTTTAGTTATGATCCAATTCCAAAAATAATAAGGTTTTGTATGCGGATTATCGACACGGAATATATGAATGCCGCAGTCTATCCAATACATTAAAATATCTAAACAGGCATCCCAAAGGTTTTTATAATCCTCACTTTCAAAATAGATAGGCAGTATGTCTTGATATTTTTTTGGTGGATTTTCCGCATATTGAACAGTTCCATCAGGTCTCCACTTAAACCATTTAGGATGATCTTTAACCCAAGGATGATCTGGTGCCGCTTGCAAAGCATAATCCATTGCAATTTCGATATCATATTCTTTGGCTTTTTTTATCAGTGATTTAAAATCGTCTAAGGTCCCTAATTCCGGATGGATACTTTTATGATCGCCAAATTTTGAACCAATCCCCCAGCATGAACCAACATCACCCTCTAAGGCATTGGTTGTATTATTTTTACCTTTTCTATTCACTTCGCCAATAGCATGAATTGGAGGAAAATACAAAGTATCAAATCCCATTTTTGCTACACGGGGCAAGAGACGCTCGCAATCTTTAAACGTACCATGAACCCCTTCTTTCTCTGAGGAGGAACGGGGAAAAAATTCATACCAAGTGCTAAAGCGGGCTTTTAATCTATCTACATAAACCTTATACTCATTGGAGGTATTCGCGAATTTCTTTTCGGGGTACTTTACAAAAAGATCATGTATTTTTTTGCTAGTGGCACCTTCAATAGCCAAGGAATAATCTTGTTCATTGCCGAAATACTCTTGAAGTTTACTTAAATAAGTCTTTTCGCTAGCATTTACTTTTTTTAATAAAGCATTAATATGTTCAATACCTTCAAGGAGTTCGGAGCTTACATGTTGATCATCTTCGATCTTGCGTGTTATGCCATGTTGCCAGTTTAAAGCATGATCTACCCAGCCTTCAACCTTAAAAGAATAAAACCCTTGTTTTTCAACTGTAAATGAGGTCTGCCATTCATCATTGAATTGATGATGCATTCTTGCTTCTTTCCAATTTTTATCATTTTCATGTTTATATAATACTGAAGCAGCAATAATATCATGACCGTCGCCGATAACATGTGCATCTACTATTACAATTTCATTTATAACCCTTTTTATAAAAAAATCACCACAATTTAGCTGAGGCGATACATGGTCTATAATAACTCTTTTTCTATTTTGCATTATGTATAATAAAAATAATAATATTGGATGTTAATAGTAACAAATGTATAAAAATAACCACTTTATACGGGATGAATAAAGTGGTTGTTTTATTTTTTGAATAATAATAATGGTAAATGGTGGTAATTATTAAATCTAAATCACATATCCATTTGGAATTACAGCGTTCTTTTTAATAACCACAATACCTTCTTTAATAACATATTTTTCAGTTTCCTTATCTTCTAAATGGGTGCCTCCATTAATTCTAACATCATCACCAATTCGGCAATTTTTATCGATAATGGTATTTTTAATAAAACACCTTTCGCCTATACCCATCAAAATCGGAATTTTCCTGTTTTCAATCTCTTCCAGTGTCTCATAATAGTCGCTTCCCATCATATAAGTATTAATAACAATTGACTCTTTGCCAATTCTTGATCTAATGCCAATAACAGACTTTTCTATACTTGCGGCATGAACAATACATCCTTCGGCAATGACGGCTTTATTTAATGAAGTTCCAGAAACCTTCGATGTTGGTAGCATTCTTGCTCTTGTATAGATCCTTTTACTTCGGTCGTAAAGATTAAATTTAGGGATCTCATCCGTGAGTCCTAAATTGGCTTCGAAGAAAGAGTCGATATTACCAATATCAGTCCAATATCCTTGATACTGATAACTTAGGGTTTTATGATCATTAATTGAATTCGGAATGATTTCTTTTCCAAAATCCATCGTATCAGGATTATTCATTAATTCTATCAAAAGATCTTTATTAAAAATATAGATACCCATAGAAGCCAAATATTTCCGACCTTCATTTTTCATATAATCACTTACTTCAGATTCCCATTCAGGTAATAATTCTGATGACGGCTTTTCAATAAAGGAGGTGATCACATTTTTCTCATTTGATTTAAGTATTCCAAAAGAGGTGGCTTCTTTAGCAGTCACCGGAATTGTGGCGATTGAAATTTCTGCTTTGCTCTTAACATGTCTTTCAAGCATCTCATTAAAATCCATTTGGTAAAGCTGGTCACCAGACAGGATTAGTACATATTCAAAATCATTATTTAAAAAATGATGCATACTTTGCCTTACGGCATCAGCTGTGCCCTGAAACCATGTCTGACTTGCCATTGTTTGTTCGGCCGCCAACACATCAACAAAGGCAGAACTAAAAAAACTAAAATGATAGGTATTCTTGATATGCTTATTTAAAGATGCCGAGTTGAACTGCGTTAAAACATACATTCTTTTAATGTTAGAATTGATGCAGTTCGAAATAGGTATATCAACCAATCTATATTTTCCGGCTATGGGAACCGCAGGTTTAGATCTGGATTCTGTTAAGGGGTATAATCTAGAGCCTTGTCCGCCTCCTAATATAATAGCAAGCACATCATCGTTAATCATAATTATTTAATTTTAAGAGTTTTATAAATTTAAACATGTAAACAAAGACCAATATTTTGGTCTCTCTTATTTACATGTTTAATTTACGAATTTTATTGATTTATTTCAGCCTTTTATTTGATATTTATAGCCCTTGATCAGAGTCAATCGAAACAAGTATATGACATCAGATTTTAGGTTAGTTTTTGATTAAATTAATGATTTATATAAGGATTCAACCTGCTTTGCTATGGCGATCCAATCAAAATGATCTTCAACTCTTTTTCTTCCATTTTTTGCCATCTTATTTCGCAGTTCTTCGTTATTAATTAATTTATTAACTCCATTTGCCAGATCTCGTGAAAACTTATCGGGATCAATCGGTTCGAATGGCGCTGCATTTTGTTGTTCTAAAGGAACTAAAATACCGGTTTCGCCATCAACCACAACTTCCTTTATCCCGCCTACTGCACTTGCCACGACAGCAGTTTCACACGCCATAGCTTCTATATTAATAATTCCAAAAGGTTCATATATCGATGGGCAACAAAAAACATCGGCATGAGAATAAAGTTGAATAACTTCTTTTTTATCTAACATTTCGGCTATCCAAATAACATTATCACGTGTTTTTTTCACTTCATTAACGCTGGCTTCCATTTCTGCGCCTATTTCTTTGGTGTCTGGAGCACCGGCACACAATACTATTTGGGTATCCTTATCGATATATTTTATAGCATTTACCAGATGTATGATACCTTTTTGCCTTGTTATTCTACCTACAAAAAGCACATATGGTTTTGATTTGTCTATTCCAAATCTTTCAAGGGTCGAAGTCGCCTCAGTAACAATATATTCTTTAAGGTTTATTCCATTGTAAATTACTTTTACCTTATCCTTATCAACATCAAAATGCTTTAATACATCTTCTTTGGTTTCTTTTGATACTGCAATGATGGCATCAGCCATCTCTATGGCTGTCTTTTCGACCCACGATGAAGCATCGTATCCTTTGCCTAATTGTTCTCTTTTCCATGGCCTTAAGGGCTCCAGGGAATGCGTTGTTATTACTAAGGGTATACCATAACATAGTTTTGTAAGAATACCCGCAAACTGTGCATACCATGTATGACAATGCACAACATCAGCATTTACGTCATCTGCGTTCATTTGTATACAAGTACTTAATGTTTTCAAGACAGCCTTTAGCTTGTCATTGGTATGGTCAAAAACCGGGTTGTCAAAGGGATATCCTTTAACTGCGAGGTTACCTGATTTTAGGTCTTGATCTCCGAAACTTCTTACGTCTACTTCCATTAGCTTGGCTAATTCTGCCGCTAAATATTCTACATGTACGCCGGCTCCACCGTAAACATATGGTGGAAATTCTCTTGTATAAAAAAGTGCTTTCATAAATTTTCTTCCGTTGTTGGCAGCTAAAATTACAAAATATATTCAGTTAGCACTTTACTGAAAGCTTATTTTTAAGAGAATTAAAAAATATGGATTCTAATTTTATTGATTTGAAAATAAGGTTGCTCTAGAATTCGAATAGTTTAATCATTTAATTTCAACACAGCCATAAATGCCTCTTGGGGAATTTCAACATTTCCAACTTGGCGCATTCTTTTTTTCCCTTTTTTCTGTTTTTCGAGCAATTTACGCTTACGTGAAATATCTCCACCATAACATTTGGCAGTCACATCTTTTCGGAGTGCCTTTATCGTCTCTCGTGAAATAATTTTTGCACCGATGGCAGCCTGAATTGGGATATCAAATTGTTGACGAGGAATTAACTGCCTTAGCTTTTCACACATTTTTTTGCCAATATTATAGGCGTTATCCGCATGAATTAGCGCTGAAAGTGCATCAACCGTTTGACTATTTAATAAAATATCTACACGAACCAATTTAGACTCGCGCATTCCGATTGGGTGATAATCAAATGAAGCATAACCTCTCGAAACCGTTTTTAATCTATCATAAAAGTCAAAAACAATCTCAGCCAAAGGCATGTCGAACGAGAGTTCTACCCGCTCTGGTGTTAGGTACGTCTGGTTTGTGATCTGTCCCCTTTTTTCAATACAAAGAGACATAACATTTCCAATATAATCAGATTTAGTAATTATAGAAGCTTTAATATAAGGCTCTTCTACGCGATCTAAGCTTGAAGGGTCTGGCAAGTCTGAAGGATTATTCACTACGATTACCTGCTCTGGATTTTTTTTGTTATAAGCATGATAGGAAACGTTAGGAACTGTAGTAATTACGGTCATATCGAATTCGCGTTCTAAACGTTCCTGAATGATTTCCATGTGTAGCATTCCTAAAAAACCACATCTAAACCCGAAACCTAAAGCAGCAGAACTTTCAGGAATAAAAACAAGAGAAGCATCGTTCAATTGTAATTTTTCCATTGAATTACGCAGCTCTTCATAATCTTCGGTATCAACCGGATATATACCGGCAAATACCATTGGTTTTACATCTTCAAATCCTCCAATAGGATTCGTAGTAGGGTTTTTGGCGTCTGTTATAGTATCGCCTACCTTTACTTCTTTAGCCTCTTTAATACCGGTAATTAAGTAACCCACATCACCTGCTTTTATTTCATTTTTCGGGGCTTGTTTAAGTTTTAAGGTCCCTACTTCGTCGGCATTATAAGTTTTCCCGGTGGCAATAAATTTAATAAGCTGGTTCTTTTTAATAGAACCATTAATCACACGAAAGTAGGTTTCAACACCTCTAAATGGATTATAAACAGAGTCGAAAATTAAGGCCTGTAAAGGTTCATCAACCGTACCTTTTGGAGGAGGAATGCGTTCTATAATAGCTGATAATATTTCCTCTATACCCAGTCCTGTTTTAGCACTTGCCGGGATAACATCTTCATGAGAACAACCTAATAAATCGACGATATCATCGGTTACTTCTTCAGGGTTGGCACTGGGTAGATCTACCTTGTTTAAAACAGGAATGATTTCCAGGTCATTTTCCAGGGCCAAGTATAAGTTGGAAATAGTTTGTGCCTGTATACTTTGTGCAGCATCAACTATTAACAAGGCGCCTTCACATGCAGCTATTGAGCGAGATACTTCGTAAGAAAAATCAACATGCCCGGGGGTGTCAATTAAGTTTAAAACATATTGTTCCCCTTTATATTCGTAATTCATTTGTATAGCGTGACTCTTGATGGTAATACCACGCTCACGCTCCAGATCCATACTGTCTAATAACTGATCTTGTTTTTCACGATCGGTTATCGTATGTGTAAATTCCAATAGCCTATCAGCCAAAGTGCTTTTACCATGATCTATGTGTGCAATAATACAAAAGTTACGAATGTACTTCATTCAATAAATATAGCTAAAAATAAGTCCACAAAGATACTTAAATAACTCAGTGTACAAAATTGTAAATCCGGGTACTTCTGCTAATGTTTAAGCAAATATTAAATTGTATTTTTGAGATATTATTTAAAAAGTTTAATATGGAATTTAATAAGTTAAAACCTCGAAAAAAACCTAATTATATTAGAGCCATCATTTTATTAATATTATTATTGTTGGTTATATTCATATGGTTGAAAGCAGATTTTATTGCAGATTATTTATTTAATGTAAGATGAAAATACTAATTACAGGAGCTACCGGACTTATAGGTAAAGAGATTATTCGTCTCTGTGAACAGCGGGGTTATAAGGTTCATTATTTAACAACTAGCAAAGACAAGCTCATAGAAACCGATACTGTTAGTGGTTTTTATTGGAACCCGGCAACCCAGGAAATTAACGAAAAATGTCTAAAAGGAATAGATGGAATAATCAATTTAGCAGGTTCAAGTATTGCACAACGCTGGACGACTAAAAATAAAAGAAAGATATTGAACAGCAGGATAAATTCTGTTCAATTACTAAACAAATTACTTGTACAAAATTCAAATAAAGTTAAAAGCATTGTAAGTGCCTCGGCAATTGGTATATATCCATCTTCTTTTACTAAAGAATATGATGAAGCAGAACAAATGTTGAGCAATTCTTTTTTAGGAAAAGTAACAAAATCATGGGAGGAAGAAATTGATAGATTAAATGATTTGCATATAAGAATATGCAAACTTAGAATTGGTATCGTATTATCAAAAAAAGGAGGAGCTTTAGCTCAAATTACCAAGCCAATTAAGTTTGGTTTTGGAGCGGCATTGGGTAGTGGGAATCAATTTCAATCATGGATACATAATACTGATATAGCGAATCTGTTCTTGTTTGCTCTAGAAAGTAATCTCAAAGGTGTTTATAATGCTGTAGCACCAAACCCGGTAACTAACAAAGAGTTGACAAAATTAATAGCCAGTCATCTCAAAAAACCTTTATGGTTACCTAATGTTCCTTCGATCGTTTTAAAAGTTATTTTAGGCGAAATGGCAGCGATCGCTTTGGAAAGTCAAAAAGTTAATAATTCTAAAATATTGGATAGCGGTTTTTCATTTAAATACGAAAATATTGAAAATGCCTTGTCCGATTGTCTTAATTGAAACAGGCATTGGTAAGACCTTGTAAACCGTTTTCTACTTACTTTACACCACCCGAATATCAATCTATTTAATATCCATTTCTATACTCCATATGCCCCTAACTTGATTTAAAGCATATCCTTTCGCCATATCATTAGGGTACAAACTATCAATTGCCTTTAGCACATTGAGTTTAATATCAGTACCGATATTTCCATGGCATTGCAGGCAAAGCTGATCTGTTGTTATTGGTGAATAAAAATGAACCGAATTTACTTTTTTCTCGATAATAGGTTCAATTTTTTCTCCATTTTCAAGTTTATTTTTAAAAGTTTTAATGTGGTTTAATTCAGTTTCATTGGCGGCATTGTCTGTATTTCTTGGACGATCGCTAACCCTTTTGATCTTAGCATTGAATGCAACAGACATACTGTCGGTCAATGGATAAGCTTTGATATTACAAAATTTCAAAGCATTAATGGTACCTTCTTTTTGGATAGTACCTATTAAATTTTTACCTAATTGCCCTTTCGTACTTAAGGCAATATTCATCCCAATTTCGGCATAGTTTATTTCTTCTTTGTTTTCGGGATTAAGACTATTTTGATCTTGTTGATCTTCTTGCTTGGTATTTTTACAACTAAATATGGAGAAATTGACTACAAGGATCAATAAAAAGAGATACTTAAATTTCATAACACTGATTTAAAATCTAAATCTACCAATTTTTTCACCTTTTAGGGTAACATAAGTATCAAATAAATTTGCAGCAGTGCATGCATGTACCGGAATTATTTTGAGAATATCCCCTATTTTAACTTTCGATATGAATTTGGGTGTCGCTTTTATAATACCATGCTCTTGCGATAATTTCTTAATGTACACATCCTCAACAATCTTTCCCCAGCCTGACCTATTATTTTCCACTACAGCTCCAAATGAAACTTGCTGGTCATTATTGAGCATAGAATCTGAAGCGAAATGAACGCTGCCACCATATATGATGAGCTCATCCTTATCCTTATGAATAGCCACTACAGGGCAGATCATGGCTATTCCTAATTGATCTATAGTACATGCTTCAATCTGTAATTGCATAAGATCATTAAATATAAAAACACCGGGCCTGATTTCATCTACCATTGTAAAATCTTCCATCACAGAGCAGGTTGGGGTATCTCCAACAGATAAAATTAGATCAGGATATTGTTTGATAAATTCCTGTTTAAGCTTTGTCATTTTTGTAGTACTATCCAAGTGTATTTTAGCGATTTCGTCCTTACCACGACAAGTATAACTATTACCCGCATGTCCTAAAAATCCCTTAAATATTAATTTATTACATCGCGAAATTTCTAATAATAGGTTTGATATAAATGTTGTATTATGAGGTTCAATTCCTGCTCGGTTATTACCTATATTAATTTTAACAAAAACATTTGCCGCGGTTGTTAATTTCTCTTCTAAAAGTTGAACGATTTCAACCGACTCAACTAATAAATTTAAATTTACGGTCTTGGCCAGTTTATTTATGTTTTCAATTTCAAGAATATTTACAGGAAAGGCAATAGTAATATCATTCCATCCGTCAGCAGCAAAATACATTGCCATTTCAACAGAGGAGACAGTTATCTTCGCAACGCCTTCTTCACGAAACCAAGCTCCAACTTGACGCGATTGATGTGTTTTAAAATGAGGTCGAAATTCAATATCGTTTCTACGAGCTTTGTCAGCCATCTTTTTGATATTCGATCTACATCTGTACTCATCTATTAATAGGGTGGGTTTGGTAATCATTTAATATCGATCTTGGAATTAACTAAAGTTAGAGATTAAAGTTAGATTAAAACTTATAATTTTTGATCTAATAATTCGGAAAGATAAAAAATCTATCAACTATTTTTTGAACTTAACATTTATCTATACATTTATATCTGTCAAAATTAATTGATATGCAAAGATCAATACATTTAGGAATAATTTTTCGGTTCATTGCCAAAATATGTATGCTCTATTTAGTAATGATTATGCCTGTTTATTCCGGTTATTCTCAAGAAAAAATTCTTCTATTTAATGGTAAAGATCTTGACGGATGGAAGGTCTATGGTACTGAGAAATGGTATGTAAAAAATGGCGAAATTATTTGTGAAAGCGGGCCTGATAAAGCTTATGGTTATTTAGCTACAGAAAAATTTTATAAAGACTTCGTATTATCATTAGAATTCAAACAAGAAGAAGATGGTAATAGTGGTGTTTTTTTTAGGTCAACAATAGATGGCGTAAAAATTAGTGGTTGGCAGGTTGAGGTAGCGCCACCAGGAAAACATAGTGGTGGAATTTATGAGTCTTATGGTCGAGGTTGGCTTTTAAAACCAAAACCCGGGAAAGATAAAGCCTTAAAAATGGGAGAATGGAATGTAATGAAGATCAAGCTTGTTGGGCCAGAGGTAATTACTTATTTAAATGGCACTGAAATGATTCATATGAAAGATGAAAAAATTGGAAATGGAGAAGGTTCTATTGCATTACAAATACACGACGGAGGAGGTATAAAAGTAAGATGGCGGAATATTTATATAACAGAATTATAGACTCAAATAATATACAGTTATGAACAAAAGAGACTTCCTGAAGAAAAGTAGTCTAGGCGCAGTTGGTTTAACTTTGGCTCCATCATTAATGTTTAAAAAAGCCAACGGGCATAACCGCCTTCGCACAGCACATATAGGCGTTGGAAATATGGGTTTTGAAGATTTGAAGGCCATTGCCTCACATCCGCTTGTTGATGTCGTTGCCCTGTGCGATGTTGATGCCAATTATTTAGCTGTGGCAAAAGAAGCGCATCCGCAGGCCAAGACTTTTTCTGATTACAGGGTTATGTTACAAGTTATGAGTGATGAAATTGATGCTGTGATAATATCTACCCCCGATCATACACATGCCCCTGCATCAATGATGGCAATGAACATGAACAAGGCCGTATATTGTCAAAAACCATTGACACATTATGTGTCTGAATCTCGGGATATGAAGAAAATAGCTAGCCAAAGAAACTTAGTGACTCAAATGGGTATTCAGGTGCATTCATTTTACGATTATAAATTAGGTACTTTATTGATCCAATCAGGTATTATCGGTAAGGTACATACAGTAAGAGCTTGGTCTCCTAAAAATTGGGGGTATGATGGTAAGGTTCCAACAGGTAGTGATATGGTACCTGAAGAATTAGACTGGAACCTTTGGTTGGGTACTGCGAAAGAAAGAACTTATAAAGAGGGATATTACCATCCGGGGAACTGGCGAAAGTTAATGGATTATGGTTGTGGTACGCTGGGAGATATGGGTGTACATATATTTGATACGCCTTATAATGCCCTTGAACTAGATGTGCCGCTAACCATTAAAAATGAATGCCGGCAGCCAACAGGTTTTGGTTATCCTGAAAAAAATATAGTTACTTACGAGTTTCCTCGAACAAAGTACACTACAGATAGGTTAAAATGGGTGTGGTACGATGGTCCAGGGGCTCCAGATGGTCACGAAGACCTGAACTTGCCTGATGGCGATCTTTTACATGACCAAGGGGCAATGTTTGTAGGTGAAAAAGGACGGTTATATTTGCCCCATTTTCAAAAACTGCCACAATTGATCATAAAGGGAAAATACAAGAAAATTGATATTGAATCTTTTAATTTGGGTGAACCAGTGCGTGATTATGATTCTGAGGGTAAAAAACATTATCATGAATTTGTAGAGGCTTGTTTAGGAAGAGCTACTTGTAGTGCACCGTTTAGCTATGCAGCACGACTTACTGAGACCATATTATTGGGTGTAATCGCCGGCCGTTTCCCAAATCAATTATTGCATTGGGATAGCGAGGATGCTAAATTTGCCGAAAATGAAGCAAATATATATCTGCAAGGCAGCTATCGAGAGTTTTAAAATAATAAGTGAATCCTGTTTTGTGAAAAAGTTCTAAATTATGAAAAAACAATCCTACATTTTAATAGTAGCGCTTACATTTTTATTGATATCCTGTAAAGATAAATCGAAAGAAGAATCCGCAGTAACTTATGATAATAATCCTGTAATATCCGAATGGATCTATCTTTTTGATGGTAATGATCTCAGTGGATGGAGAGGTTTTAATCAGGAAACATTACCCAGCAATTGGATCATTGAAGAGGGTGCGTTGAAATCAATGGGTTCAGGTGGTGATATTGGTGGCGATATAGTTTTTGGGAAACAAAGTTTCAAAAATTTTGAACTTTCAATGGAATGGAAAATATCGGAAGGAGGTAATAGTGGTATTTTTTATCATGTACAGGAAGGTGAACAGTATACATCTCCTTATCAAAATGCCCCGGAATATCAATTGATAGATGATTTGGGTTTTCCAGAACCACTAGAAGATTGGCAAAAATTAGGAGCCGATTATGCCATGTATCCGGCAGATCCTAATCAGAAAATTGTAAAAGATGCAGGGGAGTGGAATACTTCACGTATCATTTTCACACCGGAAATAACAGAATACTGGTTGAATGGTAAAAAAGTAGTTTCATTCGTTCCTTGGTCAGAAGATTGGAATGAAAGAAAAAAGACTGGAAAATGGAAAGATTATCCAGATTATGGAAAATTTAAAGAAGGACTTATAGGTCTACAAGACCACGGTAGTTTTATTTGGTTTAGAAATATAAAAATTAAAGAACTCTAAAATCACCTGTTTAAACCCGGATATATATTTTCTTTTTATCCATATACCAACCAACAGCCCAGCAAACCATGGTGAATACTAGGGCAAATAAGAAAGATCCAAAATATGCGCCCGCATGCCTAAATATATTATTATACATCCAAGCATGTAACGATAAACCATTACCCATTTTAATGGTAAACAAAGTAATCAACAGTATCTCACTAAACAAGTAAATGATCAAGGGGTTTTTACCGACAATTTGGAAGAAATTGGTCCAGCCTTTATTTCTATTGAACTCAATAATATACATGAGTACTGCAATTATTATACAATCTAATCCTACAGTATAGACTACAAAACTACTGGTCCAAAGTTTTTTGTTGATCGGAAAATTTAGGTCCCATATATAACCTATAAAAACCAAGGCAAATCCAATCATTAACAGTTTTGTTATTGCCTCATAGGTTACTCCCTTTTTCTGTATATATAATCCCGCTAAATACCCGGCAATTACATTAACGATGCCAGGGAGTGTGCTTAACCAGCCTTCAGGATCAAACGGTATTCCTTCACCATGATATAGATGATTTTCACCCATTAACCATAAATCGAATTTCAATACAGCATTACCGGTCAATGTTAGTTCTTGCCCAGTGTCACCAAAGGCATATAATAGCATCCAATAAACAAAAAGTAATACAATGCCAATAATCAATGAAACTCTGGGCTTTAAATACCAAATAATTAATGCGGCAACCAAATAACATAAGGCTATTCGTTGTAAAACCCCCAAAATCCTGGTTTCTTCAATAGGAAAAGAAATAATATTATTGGAAGCATCAAACTTAAAAAATGGATACCAATACATTAAATATCCTAGTAAAAAAATAATTAGAGACCTTTTAAATATTTTAATAAGAACCTGAGAAGGTTTCATACTTTCCCATTTTTTTATAACAAAACTCATTGCATTACCAACAGCAAATAAAAAAGATGGAAAAACCAGATCGGTAGGAGTAAAACCATTCCAGTCTGCATGTAACAATAAAGAATATGTTGTATCATAGTTTCCCGGAGAATTCACAATGATCATAAAAATAATGGTCATTCCGCGAAAGACATCAAGTGCGGTAAAACGAGGAATAGAAGTTGTCATCTAATTAAAATAAAGTTACCCCAATTTAATTAAATCTAAATAGAATAGAAAGATATAATTAAACAACTCCCAAAAAATATTAAACAGGATAGCTTTTAGTTGTCCATTTGAAGTGATAATTGCCTGTTTTTTTCAACTCTTCTTTTTAGAATATTAATATATCTCAAGGCATTTTTATTTTTATAATCTGTATAGGAAATTGATGCCCATTCAATGGCCTTATTTATGTCGCCATTTATTTCGTTGATAATTGCCATATTGTAACATGCTCTACCCGCTACCTTACCATTCGTACTAGATACTTCTTTTTCCCAAAGTTCGGCAGCACCATTCCAGTTACCTGTTTGTGCTCTTCTTTTGGCAATTTTGAAATTATCGGTTCCTCGAACAAAATAATCTCTTGAAACCCTTATTTTATAAGGAAGAATTCTTAAGGCATAATTATGACCGATCTGGTTGCTGATCTGTAATACAGATTCTTTTCTTCCAATAATGGCTTCCGCAGCTTTTACCGGATTTATTCCTGCCCCCTGTGAAACAGTATTCTTATGAATAATAAATTCATCTCTTATTAATTTATTTAAGGGATCGTAAATTCGCCATCCTGTTTTGATCAAAGTTTTAATGGTTGCCCGATGTTCAATAACGGGAACGTCTACACCGATGGCTGTTTTCACTTTTACGGGAAATGTTTTATAATCAATTTGTGCATCCGTATCAAAAAATGATAATTCGAAAATGGCATCAACATCGTAATTGGATGAGAGATGTGCTACTTCATCCCAGGATAGAGGAGATGGAAAAACACTTAATCCAGCCCTTGAAATATTTGATGAATCAATAATTTTAACATTAGTAAAAATATTCATTATTTTTAATTCATCCAACACTCCTAAAACAGACTTTTCTGCTCCTTCTTTATCTAAATCCTTACCCTCTATAGATAAAATTTTATCAATATTATCTATCGTTTGATTTTTTTCAGAAGGTAAACTTCTATTGAGAACACCTATTGTTTCAATACTTGAAGGTAGATATACCGGTGCAGGTTCAGTAACGCTCAAGGTTAATAAATTAGTGGAGCTACAAGAACTTAATATACAACTAATCAAAAATAATACTAAGACTGTACCAAGATGATATTTTGACATTTACTATAATTTAATAGCATAAACGCTTATTAAATTATATTTAGTACTTCAATGTTGATTTTTAATGTTTAATGAAAGATTTAAATAATGAACTGAAAAGTAATGTTCCCTAAGAAACTTGAGCGTTGAGCATTTTCCAAAGTGCATCTTTCAGTTCAATTAAACCGGTTTGTGCAATCGAAGAAATAAAGAGGTGTGGAACTTCTTTTGGTAGTTCTTTTTCAATTTCCATTTTTAACTCATCATCTAACATATCAGATTTAGAAATTGCCAATAGTCTGTCTTTATCCAATAGTTCGGGGTTATGTTTTTTAAGTTCGTTTAGGAGAATTTGATATTCATTTAAAATATCATTAGAATCAGCTGGTATTAAGAATAATAATATCGAATTCCTTTCTATATGACGTAAGAATCTATGTCCCAGCCCTTTGCCTTCAGCAGCGCCTTCAATAATACCTGGAATATCAGCCATTACGAAACTCTGGAAATTGCGATATTCGACAATCCCTAAATTAGGTTTTAAAGTGGTAAATTCGTAATCCGCAATTTTTGGTTTAGCAGCTGTTAATACCGAAAGTAATGTTGATTTACCGGCATTTGGAAATCCAACAAGGCCAACATCAGCTAATAACTTCAACTCTAATTGGTACCATCCTTCTTCCCCGGGAATTCCTGGTTGGGCATAACGAGGAGTTTGATTGGTAGACGATTTAAAATGCCAATTTCCAAGTCCCCCTTTACCACCTTCAACGAGTATTTTCTCTTCACCATCTTCGGTAATTTCGAAGATGACTTCTTCTGTTTCACTATTTCTAACAATAGTACCTAAGGGAACATCAACATAAATATCCGCACCGTCTTTACCGGTACTTCTACTTTTACTTCCGTCACCCCCATGATCTGCCTTAAAGTGTTTTTTGAACTTAAGGTGAAAAAGAGTCCATTTGTTCTTATTTCCACGTAAAATTACATGGCCACCCCTACCGCCGTCACCACCATCAGGTCCACCTTTCTGGATATATTTTTCACGGTGCAAATGCACGGAGCCTCTACCTCCTTTGCCGGATGCCGCAAATATTTTAATATAATCTACAAAGTTACCTTCAACCATGTTACTCTTGTATTATTGAAATTTAATTTAATAAAGTGGAAGTAACCTATAATTTATCAAAAACTTTACTCAGGCGTATGGTTATTTCTTCAACGGTACCTACTCCGTTCACACCGTAATATTTATTCTGAGCTTCATAATAGTCCTTCAAAATGGCTGTTTTTGTATTATACTCGTTAAATCTATTTCTAATTTTAGATTCATCGGTATCGTCTGATCTTCCACTGGTTTTACCTCTTTTTAATAAGCGCTCAACTAAAAGGTTTTCGGGTACTTCTAAGGCCACCATTCCATTGATGCCTTCCCCTTTTTCATCTAAAAACTTGTCAAGGGCACGTGCTTGGGATTCTGTACGTGGAAAGCCATCGAATATGAATCCTTTGGCGTTAGGGTTTTTATTAACCTCTTCCTTAAGCATATCAATAGTTACATCATCAGGTACAAGATCGCCCTTATCCATAAAAGATTGTGCTAATTTACCTAAGGGAGTTTTATTTTTAATATTATATCTAAATACAACACCTGTCGAAATATGAATTAGATCATATTTATCTTTTAAAATTTCAGCTTGGGTTCCTTTACCGGCTCCGGGAGGTCCGAATAATACAATATTCTTCATGTTATGATTTGTTAATTGATATATGTCTGCAAGATTTCTTCCCAACCCGTTATAATCCAGTCCGTAACCAATAATAAATTTATCAGGGATGGAAATTCCAATATAATCGATAGGTAATCCTTTTCGGAATACATCTGGTTTGAAAAACAAGGTTGCTATTTTAAGCTGTTTTACTTTTTTGGTTCTAAAGATCTCAAATATTTCCTCAAGTGTATTTCCGGTATCTATAATATCCTCTAAAATGATCACTGTCCTATTTTCGAGGTCTTCACTTAGCCCGACCAATTGTTTTACTTTACCTGTTGATTTGATATCTTCATACGAAGATAACTTCACAAAAGATATCTGGCAATTACCTTTATAGGCTCTTACAAAATCTGCAGTAAACATAAAAGAGCCATTAAGAATCCCTATAAAAATTGGAATTTCTCCTTTACAGTCCTGTTCGATAAGGGCAGCCATTTTTTTTATAGCTTGATCAATCTTTTCGGCAGAAATAAACGTTTTGAAATACTTATCGTGAAGTTTAACAATACTCATTTTACAAAGTTAAGAATGTATTCAGATTAAAAATAAAAACCGCCTTGAAAAGTTCATTCAAAACGGTTTTTGTCATTTATGGTTACTCAGGTTATTTTTTTTTATTCAATTTGGTCGTGGTATCATACATAATAGGCGATGCAATAAATAAAGATGAATAGGTACCTATCAGGATACCCATTATCATTGCAAACATAAACCCTTTAATAGAATCTCCACCGAATAAGAATATTGCTAATAATACAACCAATGTTGTTGATGACGTATTAATAGTTCTGCCTAATGTAGTACTTAAACCAGTATTGACTACCCTATCATAAGACCAAGAAGCATGTTTGCCGGTAAATTCCCGAATTCGGTCAAATACAATCACTGTATCATTCAGGGAGTATCCAACAACTGTTAGTATTGCAGCGATGAACGATTGGTCAATTTCCATATCAAAAGGTAAAACCTTATAAAACAATGAGAAAATACCCAAAACAACCAACACATCATGAAAAACAGCAGCAACGGCACCTAAACTAAACTGCCATTTTCTAAATCGCAATAATATATATAAGAAAACAATAACCAACGATCCTAATACTGCCCATATAGCTGCCTGTTTAATATCATCGGCAATAGTTGGGCCAACTTCAAAATATTTCATGATACCTATTTTTTCAGCATCATCAGCAGGGTTTATCTTAAAGTCTTCTAATGTTGTACCATCAGGAAGAAAAGTTTGTAATCCATTAAATAATAATTCTTGAACTTCGTCACTTACATTAATGCCGTCGTCATCAACTTTATATTTTGTTGTGATCTTTAACTGATTGGCGCCGCCATATGTTTTTACTTCGGGAGCATCTCCAAAGACATTTTTTAAAGAACTGGCCACTTCATTGGCACTAACATTTTGATCAAAACGCACTGTATATGTTCTACCACCGGTAAAATCAACGCCGTAGTTCAAACTATTGGTGAATAATGAAACCAAACCTATCAAAATAATAATACTTGAAAAAACATAAGCAATTTTACGTTTGACCAAGAAATCAATTTTGATATTTTGGAACCACCCTTTTGTAATACCTGTATTAAAGGACATTTCCTTGTCCTTATTTGCATACCAGTCAACAAGTAATCTTGTAATAAATATGGCGGTAATAAGTGAAGTTGCAATACCAATCATTAAGGTGGTAGCAAACCCTCTAATTGGACCTGAACCAAAAATATAAAGAATTATTCCTGTTAAAAATGTGGTAATATTTGCATCAATAATTGCAGAATAGGCACCCTCATAACTAAAACCTTCCTTAATAGCTTCTTTTAATACTTTACCATGGCTGAGCGCTTCTTTTATACGTTCATAGATGATCACGTTTGCATCGACAGACATACCAATGGTTATGATAATACCGGCCACACCAGGTAACGTTAATACGGCGCCAAAAGAGGTAAGTACACCAAAGATGAATAAAATGTTTAAGGATAAAGCGATGTCAGCAAAAATACCTGCTTTACCGTAATAGAATATCATCCATGCTAAAACCAATAGTAAAGCTATTATAAATGATTTTACGCTACTATCAATAGCCTCTTTCCCCAATGAAGCTCCAACAACTGAAGATTCAATTATTTTCGCTGATGCCGGTAATTTACCGGATTTTAGTGCATTGGCTAAATCTTGTGCCTCCTCAATCGTGAAATTTCCTGAAATCGAAGTTCTACCACCCGTAATAGGTTCATTAACATTAGGGGCAGAATATACAAAGTCGTCTAATACAACGGCAACAAATTTATTTACATTTTCGGTGGTTAATTTCGCCCATTGTTTGGTTCCTTGACTATTCATCGTCATACTAACCTCCGGATTGATACCCAATTGATCAAATACCTGGCTGGCATCAGAAACAACATCTCCTTCTATCGGGGCAATATCTTCCCTGTTAGATTTTATAGCGTATAAATTAATTACTTCTGTGTTTTGTATTGGTTTGGCATCCCATAAGAATTTGGTATATGTCATATCAGCCGGTAGAAGTGCTCTCACCTCTTTCATAGCTAAATATTTATTTACCATGGCCGTATCTTTTATACTAGCGGTCCCAACTGCAGAACTTCTTTGATTCTGGTTTTGTGGAATACTGGGATACATAACCGAAAAAAGTGGGTTTGCAGCTTTAGTATCTATAGAGTCTTTTACTTCTCCTAAAAGTGCATCAATTTCTGATTCTTTGGCAATGGTAGAATCTTCCTGTTGGATATTTTCTTCAACTTTTAGTACTTCTGCCAATTTAGCATTAGCTTCTATAAAAAAGTTAGCAGTTTGGGTATTAT
>CBDUPN010000013.1:0-35410 GCA_965369125.1 uncultured Aureibaculum sp.
GATGAGTTTCGCAGTACTAATGGGCAGATAGAATGGATGCTTCATAAAAGTCTAAAAGACGCAAAACGAGAACCAAAAAAAAGAGAAGAAGATAAAAAAGATGGTAACTAAGCCATCTTTTTTATTTTTATATATATTTGACGCTTATAAAATTTCAAGAATGAATAATCGTTTTATTTTCTTTTGTTTTGGCATTTTTTCCCTAATTACAATTACATGTTTTTCACAAGTAAAATCCCCTGATGATTTTTTAGGATATGAATTAGGAGATCGCTTTACCAATCATCATAAAGTTGTAGAATATTTTCAGCATATCGCCAAGTCCAACGATAATGTAAAGTTGATCCAATATGGAGAAACATATGAAAAAAGGCCCTTATATCTCACGTTTATTACCTCACCGAAAAACTTCCCGAAGTTAGAAGCGCTAAGATTGAGTCATTTGAGAACAGCCGGAGTGATTGAAGGTAAAGCAGGTGAAGATATCCCCATTGTATGGCTTAGTTATAATGTACACGGTAACGAGTCGGTGAGTACAGAGGCAGCAATGAAAACGGTTTATGAACTGGTAAATCCCGAAAATAATAAAACGAAAAATTGGTTAGAGAATACTGTTGTGATCATTGATCCTTGTATCAATCCTGATGGTAGAGAGAGATATGTAAATTGGTATATACAAAAAGCCAATTCACCTTATAATATAAATCCCGATTCTAAAGAACATCATGAACCTTGGCCGGGTGGCAGGGCCAATCATTATTTATTCGATCTGAACAGAGATTGGGCATGGGCTACGCAAATAGAGACACAAGCGCGCCTCCTAGAATATAATAAATGGTTACCTAATGTACATGTCGATTTTCATGAACAAGGCGTTGATGCTCCGTATTATTTTGCACCGGCTGCCGAACCTTATCATGAAGTTGTTACAAAATTTCAGCGGGAATTTCAGGTCACGATTGGAAAAAACCACGCAAAATATTTTGATGAAAACAACTGGTTATATTTTACAAAAGAGTCTTTTGATCTATTATATCCCAGTTACGGAGACACCTATCCAACCTATAATGGTGCGGTTGGAATGACTTACGAACAGGGTGGAAGTGGCAGGGCCGGATTAGGCATATTAACCGAAGAAAAGGATATTCTTACATTAAAAGATAGAATAGAACATCATTTTACCACAGGTTTATCGACCATAGAAATTGCTTCACAAAATGCCGAGAAATTAACACAAGAGTTTTCTTCATATTTCCAAAAAGCGAAAAATAGCCCTTTAGGTAAATATAAAAGCTATATTATTACTGCGTCTAATGATATCGACAAGATAAATAGTTTAAGAAGGCTGTTAGATCGCCATCAAATTACCTATGGCATATCTTCTGATGCTAAAACCGTAAAAGGTTTTAGTTTTAAGGATAACACAACTAAAACTGTTAAAATTACAAATAAAGATCTGGTTATCAATACAGACCAACCCAAGTCTAATCTCATTAAAGCCTTATTTGAACCTCAGGCTAAATTAGCAGATTCTCTAACTTACGACATAACAGCTTGGTCACTTCCCTATAGCCGAGGTCTAAATGCCTTTGCATTAACTTCAAAAGTTGCGGTCGGTAGTGCCGAATCCATGGAGTTGAAAGGCAAAATTAAAGGCGCAACAAAGCCTTATGCTTACCTCTCAAAATGGAATAGTATCCATGATGTGGCTTTTTTAGCTTATTTATTACAGCATAAAGTAAAAGTAAGATTTACAAAAGAATCATTTTCTATGGACGGTAAAGAATACCGTGCAGGAACTTTGGTAATTACAAGAAGAGGTAATGAAAAGCTCGAAGAAAATTTTGACAGAATTGTAAAAGAGGCTACCGAAAAATATCAGCGTGACATTACAGGAGTCACGACCGGGATGGTTGATAAAGGAAAAGATTTTGGATCGAGAACGGTTTCCTATATGAAACCACCTAAAATAGCAGTATTGTCGGGCGATGGAATTTCTTCATTAGGGTTTGGTGAAATTTGGCATTTTTTCGAACAACAGATTCATTATCCGGTTACTATTATAGATATTGATTATTTTAGTCGTATTGACCTCAATAAATATCAAGTATTGATTTTGCCGAATGGCTACTACAGCAGAATTTTAGGTAAGGAGAAACTTACCGAACTAAAAGCTTGGATTCAAAAAGGAGGTAAGATAATTGCTATCGACAGGGCCCTGGGTGTTTTTGCGGCGAGTAAGGATTTTAGTTTATCAACCTATCGCGACGAAGAAGAAAAAAAGGCAAAAGAGAAAGAAGAAAAAGAATTAAAAGAAAAACTTGAGCTTCAAGATTATGATAGCCAGGACAGAAATTCAATTTCCAATTCAATTCGTGGTAGTGTTTTTAATGCCACGATGGATAATACGCATCCTTTGGGTTTTGGATATGATAAAACCTATCATACCTTACGTTTGAGTAGCAATCGTTACGCCTATCTTAAAGAAGGCAGCAACGTTAGTGTTATTAAGAGCAAGTCAGATCTGGTTAGTGGATTTGCCGGTGCTAATGCCTTAAAAGATATTGAAAGGTCATTGGTTTTTGGTGTTGAATCAATAGGTAAAGGAGAGGTGATTTATTTGGCAGATAATCCGCTGTTTAGAAGTTTTTGGGAGAACGGTAAGCTCGTTTTCAGTAATGCGGTATTTATGGTTGGACAATAGTTTTTTTTAAATAATCTCTTTACCTTTCGAACCCATTAAAAATCGATCATAAAATAAACCCAATTTAATTATGCATACCGCAGCCCCACTTTTTACGAATGACACCATCGTTTTCGGACTATTAATGATCTCTTTAGGGGTTATTTTTTATACTTCATCGTTAAAAAAAGGATTTTGGTATAAATTTTACAATATTGTCCCGGCCTTATTCATGGCATATATGGTACCCGCATTATTTACCACCTTGGGTTTAATAGCACCTGAATGGGAAACGGTGAACGAATCGGGAGAGGTTGTAAAGCATTCAACGAATTTATATTATATGTCCAGCCGATATTTGCTACCTGCAGCATTGGTTTTAATGACCTTAAGTATAGATCTGAAGGCGGTTTATAATTTAGGCTGGAAAGCCTTGGCTATGTTTTTTACCGGAACAATAGGTATTGTAATTGGAGGGCCTATCGCCATTTTATTGATCTCTGCGGTTTCACCCGAGACAGTTGGTGGGGCAGGGCCTGATGCTGTTTGGAGAGGTCTGGCAACACTTGCCGGAAGCTGGATTGGTGGAGGTGCCAACCAAACGGCTATGCTCGAGATATACGGATATAATCAGAAATTATATGGAGGTATGGTATTTGTAGATATAGTCGTAGCAAATATCTGGATGGCCATCATTCTTATTGGTATTGGTAAATCGGAGCGTATCGATAAATGGTTGAAATCAGATACTTCGGCCATTGAAGCTTTAAAAGAAAAAGTATCGAGCTACTCTAAAAAAGTAGAAAGAACCCCAAATTTATCGGATCTTATAATAATTGCAGCGATCGGATTTGGGGCAGTGAGTTTTTCACACTTTGCATCGGGTTATCTTAGTGAATTCTTCACAGATTTTGTCAATAATATAGAAAACAATACTACCAGAAATATTTTTACTTTTTTAAGTTCAGACTTTTTTTGGATGATAAGCATAGCAACATTGATTGCCATTCTATTATCTTTTACGAGGATAAGAAATTATGAAGGAGCAGGAGCAAGTAAAATTGGAAGTGTATTTATTTACATTCTTGTTGCTTCTATCGGTATGAAAATGGATCTTACATTGATCTTTGACAACCTGGGACTAGTAGCCATAGGGTTTGTATGGATGACCATCCATGCGCTGCTTTTAATAATAGTCGCTAAAATGATCAGGGCGCCTTATTTTTTTTTTGCTATAGGAAGTCAGGCAAATGTAGGCGGGGCAGCATCTGCACCCGTGGTAGCTGCAGCATTTCACCCTTCTTTAGCAACGGTAGGTGTTTTATTGGCTGTTTTAGGATATGCCGTGGGTACCATTGCAGCTATTGCCTGTACAATATTAATGCAAATCGTGGCCCAATCGTAAATCGTTTAAGATTAAAAAGTATATTTACAGCCGTAAATAATTATTGAATTTTGATGAAAATATTAAAAATATTTATTGCCCTAAGTTTTCTGATGATTTCTTGTAATAAACAAGAGCAATCAACTATGATAGTCAAAGGAGAGATTAAAGATCTGAAAAAAGGGACGCTATTTTTACAGAAAATGCGCGATACTTTGTTGGTTACGGTAGATTCCATAAAATTGGATGGTACTAACACTTTTACTTTAACTGATAAAATAGAAAGCGCTGAATTATATTTTCTTTCCTTAGATAATATTCCCGGTAAGCAACTGTCATTTTTCGGTGAACAAGGGACAATAACCATCAATACTAAATTGGATAAATTTGTCTTAGGTGCTACGATTAACGGACTAACGAACCAACAATTATTGGATGAATACAACGAAATGAAGAGTCAGTTTACCAATAAGCGTTTAGAATTAATAAAGGAAGACTTTGAGGCCAAACAATCTCAAGATTCACATATTATAGATTCTATCGAGAATCAAATTGAAAATTTGATCAGAAAAAGATACTACTATACAGCCAACTTTGCGATAACCCATGCCGACAGTGAAATTGCACCATATTTGGCATTGACCGAATTATTCGATGCGAATATCAAATTATTAGATACCATCAACATTTCATTGTCTCCGGAAGTAAAGGCATCCAAATACGGTAAGCAATTAGATCAATATATTAAAGATATAAAGAATAACGAATAATAGGTTTAGAATCTATTATCTCCGTCTATTAGATCTCCTAAACCACCTAATATACTTCCTTCTCCTTTTTGTTTCGATCCCGTTTGTGGTGCAGAAGCTATTATTCTTCCTGCTAACCTGCTAAAAGGAAGTGACTGAATATAAACAGTGCCTGGTCCGGTTAAGGATGCAAAGAACAAACCTTCACCACCGAAAACCGTATTTTTAAAACCACCTACAAATTCGATGTCGTAGTTTACATTTTGGGTAAATCCAACAAGACAGCCGGTATCTACCTTGATCATTTCTCCAGATCTTAATTCTTTTTTGGCAACTGTTCCACCGGCATGCATAAATGCCATCCCATCACCTTCTAATTTTTGCATAATAAAACCTTCGCCTCCGAATAAACCTCGTCCTAATTTTTTGGAAAACTCTATACCTATGGAAACTCCTTTAGCTGCACATAGAAATGCATCCTTTTGGCATATGAATTTACCTTTGAATTCAGTTAAGTCGATTGGTATTATTTTACCCGGGTACGGAGAAGCAAACGAAACTTTCTTTTTTCCATGATCAGTATTCATAAAAGCGATCATGAATAAAC
This sequence comes from uncultured Aureibaculum sp., assembly GCA_965369125.1. GTDB lineage: Bacteria > Bacteroidota > Bacteroidia > Flavobacteriales > Flavobacteriaceae > Aureibaculum. The sequence goes on from CBDUPN010000013.1 coordinate 5,424, forward strand.
TCTCGCCGGTAAGCAAGCGTTTTCCTGCCGAAAACAACTTTCCCAAGACCCCTTCTGTTTGGCCAGAACCATCTCCGAAAATAGTGTCCATTTTAATACCCGAATCCATCATCATAAAGCTACCTGCCTCAGCTACTACTGCTTCCTGATGGTCTAATTCGATTTCTACAAATTGCATTTCTTCACCATAAATGGTATAATCAATTTCGTGTGCTGTCATTTTTGTGAGTTTATAAGGTTTAATCTATTGGTATTACTGATCAAAATTTTGTTACAAGTTTACTTTTATAAAAGATATAAGATACCTATGGTTTTTTTAGATATTCTTGTTAAAAAGGATTTATTGACCATTATTTCTTGGTGGCTACAATGGCAAATACCATGGGTATTTTATTATCGAGATGTTTTATTCTAAATTTATTAGGCTTGAATTCTTCGGTCTTATTAAAGCAATTGTAAGGTGAATAATCGAATTCATCCAATGAATTGATCTCCAGTCCATTTTTTATAAGACTGTTCACTACATCACTCATGCTATGATTCCACATCACATATTCTTGTGAAAGATCAGCAGTCTTATCGGCATAAGAACCCGTTTCTGATTCAATAATTACTTCTTTATTAAAATAATGATAGGCTATTTTCTCAAAGTCATCATCGAACATCCATACTACAGGATGAAATTCAACAAAGACGAATTTCCCACCTGGTTTTAAATATTTAGCAACGATCTTCGCCCATTTGTCCAGATCGGGTAGCCAACCTATTGTTCCATAACTAGTAAAAACTATATCAAATTGTTTATCGAGACACTTCGGTAATTCATATATATCGCTGCATATAAAATTGGCGTCTATTTTTGTTTTATTGGCAAGTTCTATGGCGCTTTCTACGGCTTTATCAGATAGGTCAACGCCCGTTACATGTGCTCCAAGTCTGCCTAATGATAAACTATCTTGTCCGAAATGGCATTGCAAATGTAAAATTTGTTTGTTTTTTATATCACCAAGTAATTCTAGCTCAATGCTGTTCAATGATGTGTTGCCTTGTAAGAATCCGTCGAGGTCATAAAAATCAGAATTCATGTGTGATTGAACCCTATTGTTCCAGGATTGTCTGTTTATGGCAATATAATTATCTTCTTTTTTCACTTATGTTAAAGTTATTTTTCAATTGTCAATTTTGATGTTCTTTAATTGATACAGCATAAGGTCTTCATCATCATTAGGGATATTGATTATCTTAACAAATTCAAGCCCAAGTTTTTTAATTAATTTTTGTGAGTCTGTATTTTCTTTGGTTGTGATTGCACTTATTAGAGGTAATTTAAAATGTTCGAAAGCCAATGATTTCATTTTATTTGCACTTTCATAGGCATAACCATTCTTTTCGAACTGAGGCAGGAATGCAAAGCCAATATCTACACCTTCAATACCCTCACGATCATAAAGCCCACAGGACCCAATTTTTTCTTGATCTGATTTTCTGATAACGGTAAAATTCGAATACCCAAGTTTCTTTAATTGCGGTGTGATTTTTACTTTAATGTATTCGGCGGCCTCTTTGATAGTATGGACATTCCTATCACCAATATACTTTAGCCATTTTGGAGTGTTTAATAATTCTAATAGGAAAGGGGCATCTTCCTTGGACATTGGTTTTAATATTAACCTTTCGGTTTCGAAGGATTCGTATTTTGCCATGCTATATGCTGGTTTTACTTTGAAAATTTCTAACCTCTAGCCTTTACGCTCCACTCATACTCAAAATTCGAAACAATGTCTCCTTGCTCATTAAGACCTGTTGCTTTCATAATGATCGTTTGACCTTCTCCGGTGGCGATGGTCTTATCTATAGCTTTTTTTATCAAAGCGCCGTCTTTACATATAAAATTGATCCTCCCGGTTGCCTTTTTTGTAAAGTCACCTTTCTGACTAGTCACCAACATTGATACGTTCTTACCACTTTCTGCGATAACTTTCATTACCAAAATACCCGTTGCTAATTCAGAGGCCATTCCTTGGGTTGCCCAATATAAAGATTTAAAGGGATTCTGATTTATCCACTTATGTTTTACGGTAGCAACAGCTTCTTTCTCATTAAATGATTTCACCCTAACTCCTGAAAAATAGGCTGAAGGCAGCTTAAACAAAAGGAATTTGTTCATTTTAGAAACAGTAAATTTAGACATATAACGACTTAATTTTTTTGACAAGTTACTTAAAAATATGCATATAAGAAATGTTAAATAAATGTTAAAATAACAAAATTATAGTACTTTGTATTGCATAGTAATATCTTTTGTATATATATTTGCATAAGAAAGTATTATAATTTATAAAATCATGTTGACTCAAAACGAAAAAAACACATCATTTTTAATTCACTTATCGGCATTTTTAAGTTTTGTATTTCCATTTGGAAGTATCATAGGCCCACTTATTATGTGGTCTGTTAATAAAGATAAAAGTGCTTATTTAGACGATAATGGTAAGGAAGCGGTTAATTTTAACTTAAGTTATACCCTGTATCTATTTATTTTAGGAATGTTCGCTTTTCCGTTTGCATTCGGATCGTTTTTTAACCATTTGAGACATATTGATGATTTCGACAACTTTAACTTTTACTTTGATTTTGATAACCTTTTTGGTTTTTTAAGTATAGCCTCTGTGATAACAATTATTGGCATTATTAGATTTGTGCTTGTTATTGTGGCTGCTATTAAGGCCAGTAGAGGAGAGGTATATAATTACCCATTAACCATAAATTTTGTGAAATAATAATTAAGAAGGCCTAAACCTTAAAACCTAAAGAGATGATAACAATACTAACGGCAGTACTAATTTATATTGTGAATGTAGTCATAGCTATTATTAGTTAATTTAAAAGATACAAAATGAAGATAGAAAACACAAAGGCACAGATGCGAAAAGGAGTTCTAGAGTTTTGCATTCTCACAATTTTAAAAAATGGAGATGCATATACCAACGAAATCCTATCGAGCCTAAAAGATGCTAAGCTCATTGTAGTAGAGGGTACAATTTACCCTTTATTGACAAGACTTAAAAATGCAGGATTACTTAGCTATCGCTGGGAAGAATCGACATCCGGCCCACCGAGAAAATACTATGCATTAACAGAAACAGGAATATTATTTTTAAAAGAATTAAATACAACTTGGGCAGATCTTGTAGATGCCGTAAAAATTGTAACTAGCAAAAAACCAACGAAAAAATGAACAAGACAATAAATATAAATTTAGGAGGAATCTTTTTTCATATTGATGAAACTGCATTTCAAAAATTAAAAAGATATTTAGATGCTATCCGTCGTTCATTAAGTGACGACCCACAGGGTAGAGATGAGATCATTACCGATATTGAATCACGTATAAGCGAATTGCTTTCAGACCGCATCAAAGATGCGAGACAAGTAATCAGTGAATCTGATATAGATGAGGTTATTGATGTAATGGGACAACCAGAAGATTATATGGTAGATGAAGAATTATTCACAGATGATTCGGGGAAAAATTACAGCAGAAGGTCTTCCAATAAAAAACTCTTCAGAGATGGAGAAGATAAGTTTTTGGGAGGGGTATCTTCGGGAATTGCCTATTATTTTGATGTGGATGTGATCTGGATTAGAATAGCTTGGTTGGTCGCAACTTTCGGATTAGGATTTGGACCATTATTATATATCATTTTATGGATACTGTTACCGGAAGCGAAAACCACGGCAGAAAAATTACAGATGGAAGGGGAACCAGTGAATATTACCAATATAGAAAAGAGGGTGCGTGCAGAATTTGAGGATGTATCCGAAAGGGTAAAGGGGGCGGCAAGTGATGTTAAGGATGCCGTGAAAGAGGGATATGACAATGTTTCAGACTCCTTAAAAAAAAAGGACCTAAAAAGAACACGAAGCAGGGCTAAATCGGGCTTGCAGGATTTTATTGATACCATTGGCAAAATAATTGTCGCCTTTTTTATGGTCATCGGTAAGTTCATTGGCGTGATCTTGATCATCGTTTCTGTGGCGGCTATGGTAGCTTTGATCATTAGTTTATTTACTGCGGGAGCTGTTGATTTTATGGGTATAGATTCCCTGTTTGATGGAGATTTTCAGGTGATCAATCCTACCGGAGTACCAATTTGGATCATTTCATTACTGATCTTGATCTTGGTGGGTCTTCCATTCTTTATGCTATTTATTTTAGGATTATTTATCCTATCTAGTAAATCAAGAATATTAAGCAGGACAGCGAAGTTAGTGCTGTTAGGAATCTGGATCATCGCATTATTAGGGGCTATTTACTTTGGTATTAAACAAGCTGCTGAGTTTGCCTATGAAGGTTCGACTACCGAAATTAACGATATTGTTGTTGTCCCTACAGATACTTTAAAAATTAAGATGATCGACAATGAAGATATATCAAATTATTCAACCCTTAGGAGACGGCATAGCTATACAAAAGTTTTTGATGCTAATGACCTTGAAAAATACTATTCTAACAATATAAGGTTTACCATAAAGAGATCCGACAGTACGGAAGCTTATATAAAAGTAAGGAAAGAAGCGCAAGGTCGAAGCAGGCTTGTAGCGCGGGAGAATGCAGAAAATATAAATTATGGCTTTGAAAAAGTAAATGATAATTTGCTGTTACATGGCTATTTTTTAACAGATTCTCAAAATGTATTCAGAGACCATGACCTTCAGGTAACTCTTTATATTCCCGAAGACCAAATAGTATATTTAGATGAATCGACGAGATCGTTTTTGAGATATACTGAAACCACGAATGATATTTATAGAGGAGATATGCCAGAACATCATTTTAAAATGACCACCGAAGGATTAGAATGTTTAGATTGTGAAGATGATTATTGGAAAACAGATGATAATGAAAAGGATGGTGTTAATGTAAATATTGATGAAGACGGCGTTGAGATTAAGATAAATGACGAAGGAGAAAAAGCCGAGGTTAAAATTGATGAAAACGGGTTGAGAATTAAATAATAATTAAATGAAACGCCTAACAATAACAGTTCGTCCTATAATTAAGTCAATTCAGTAATAAATTCTTCATCATGCATATTTTTAATTTCAACTTTGATTTAAAATAAATCTCAATAAAATGAAAACAATAATCAAACTCTCAGCAATTTTTTTATTAATAATGACAACCTCATGCTTTTTCGAAGGCGTAAAAGGAAATCGAAACGTTGTGACAGAACAGCGTAATATTTCTTCAGATTTTACAGCTATTGATGCTAATCAGGGAATCAAAGTGTTTCTAACTATAGGGAATACCCCTTCTTTATCTGTTGAAGCCGATGAAAATTTACACGACATTATCATTACTGAAGTGAAAGATGGCACTTTGCATATCTATACAGATAAAAATATATGGAGTTCAAAATCGAGAAAAGTTTATGTGCAGGCTTCTTCAATCAATGATATTAGTGTATCGAGTGGGGCAGAAGTAATTTCAGAAAACACGCTTATAACAGAAGAATTAAAAGTTAAAGCTTCTAGTGGAAGTTCTGTAAAATTGTCCTTGAATGTTGATCAATTAACCTGTAGTACTTCAAGCGGTGCCGATGCAAAATTAAGCGGCAAGGCCAATACTTTTACTGCAAAATCATCTAGTGGCAGTGATATTAAAGCTCAGGAATTAGAATCAGAAACGTGCACTGTTAAAGTAACAAGCGGTGCAGATGTCTCAGTGAATGTTACCGGTACTTTAAATGCCAAAGCTACAAGTGGTGGTGACATTAGATATATAGGTAATCCTAAAAAAGTTCAGCAAAATGAGTCTTCCTCGGGAAGTATTCACAATCAACAGCATAGTTAAAACTGAGTTGTTTTTCCATTTTTTTGTTGAAAGGAGACTGCCGAAACCGGTGGTCTCCTTTATTTTTATATTTTTGCTAAATCAATTCTTATGATCATCCCAATTATTGTTTTATGTATAGAATCTTTAGCGCAATCATTATATTTTTTTCTGTAAACCTGTATGCCCAGGACTTCAAAGTAAGTGTTAATAAATTAACCGAAGAAACCCAGCAATTATCTGAATCTCCAGACAATTTAAAACTGGTTTGGTGGATTCCAGTAGAATTTTGGAAGGCAGTTTTCGCAGAAGACGAATCTGTACCAAAAGAACAGGCAGATGAGATCATTGAAGTTTTTAGCCAGTATACATCCATGGCTATATTGGATGGTAAAATAGGACCTTTTGGTGATGTAGATTATAAATCTAAAGATGAAATTTACAATAATCTGGTACTTGTCGATAAAAATAATGTTTCATATATACCATTGGTAGAAACAGAAATTGATAGCAGAACACAATCTATACTGTCCTTTATGAAACCTGTATTGGGAAATATGTTAGGCAAGTTAGGAGACAATATGCACTTTTTCCTTTTCCAGAGAAAAGATAATCCGCTTGAACCTATTATTCATCCGAAACTGGAAGAAACTTTTAGCGTTAAATTAAGCGGTGAAGAATTTCAATGGAAGCTTCCGTTAGGGTCTTTGTTAAAACCCAAAACATGCCCGGTAGATGGTGAGAAAATGAATGGTTCCTGGCGGTATTGTCCATATCATGGCAAGGAACTGAAATCCTAATAAAAAAAGCCTTTAACACGAAGTTAAAGGCTTTTTTTATTGTTAGTTTTCTAAAGCAGCCAGATATCGCTCGGCATCCAGGGCCGCCATACAGCCGGTTCCTGCAGCCGTAACTGCTTGCCTGTATTCTTTATCTTGAACATCACCGGCAGCAAAGACACCAGGTTTTCCTGTTTTAGTAGATTTTCCTTTGGTAATTAAGTAACCTGTTTCATCCATCTCTAATATGCCTTTAAACAACTCTGTATTAGGTTTATGTCCTATCGCAATGAATACACCGGTTACAGCTAATTCTTGTTTTTTACCGGTTTGATTATTTACCACCCTAACACCCTCGACAACTTTATCGCCCAGTACCTCTTCTAATTCTGTATGATATAATACTTCCAGATTTTTGGTGTTGTTTACCCTATGTTGCATAGCTTTTGAGGCTCTCATCACATCACGACGGACGATCAATGTTACTTTTTTACAAAGTTTGGCTAAAAAAGTGGCTTCTTCTGCAGCAGTATCACCACCGCCAACTACAAGAACATCCTGCCCTCTATAAAAGAATCCGTCACATGTTGCACAGGCAGAAACCCCGCCGCCTTTTAACCTTTGCTCACTTTCCAATCCTAAATATTTGGCGGTAGCACCCGTTGAAATGATTACGGTTTCGGCTTCAATTTCTTTTGAACCGTCAATGGTAACTTTATGAATGCCCCCTTTTTTATCGCTAAAATCTACCTTAGTGGCTAATCCGAATCTTACTTCTGTATCAAAACGTTCAGCTTGTTTTTTAAAATCTTCCATCATTTTAGTACCATCAACACCATCCGGATAACCAGGATAATTGTCAACTTCGGTGGTGGTTGTTAATTGACCGCCCGGTTCCATACCTGTATACATTACGGGTTTAAGATCTGCTCTTGCGGCATAAATGGCCGCTGCATATCCTGCCGGACCTGAGCCAATGATCAAACATTTTATTCTTTCTTTTGAATCTGACATTTTTATTAGATATTTAGTGGTGCAAATTTAGCGTATTAAAACTTTTCGATACTATGGTATTTGTATATTTTTTTGTAACTATTGTTTCTTTAATTAATAAAATTAAAAAGAATACTTTTGTTAGACGAAATTTATAATTTTGTTTACAATTGTCAAAAAAGGCATAATAATTGAAGCCAATAGATTTATTAAAAAATTTAATTAATAATTAAAGATCTCATTTATGAAAAAATTAGTTTTTACTGCAATGTTAATCATCGGATCCTTGTATCATACTTCGGCACAGGATATCTCAGAACATGCCATAGGTATAAGAACAGGTGATAACGATGGATTCGGCTATGCTATTTCTTATCAAAGAAAAATAAAAGATATTAATAGAATTGAAGTCGATCTGGGTTTTAGAGATAATAAGAATTTCGATGCCTGGAAATTAACCGGACTTTATCATTGGGTTTGGAATATAGATGGTGGTTTTAACTGGTATGCAGGTTTTGGTGCCGGAATAGGAACTTACAATAATAAATTTAACAACGATGATGATGGTTTGTTTGTAAATGCTGATGGGAATATTGGTATCGAATATAATTTTGAGATTCCTTTATTAATATCTATTGATTTTAGGCCTGAATTTGGTATTATAAACGATTTTGGCGATAACGACCTTGATCTTGATATTGCATTAGGGATTAGATATCAGTTCTAACTGATACATGAATATAATAAGAAAAGCCTATCAAATTTTGATAGGCTTTTTATTATATAATTTTTATTATTTAGTAAAACTCAATATAATCGATTTCGATTTCGAACGGCCCTTCTTTTTTGTCGCTTAAAATAATCCCGATCCTGATAATTTTTTCGAAGATGTCTCTGGATATTTTTGTGCCGGTAATTTGCCCTATGGTATACTCTTTAAAATCTGATAAATTTAGGTCCACTATTTCCCAGTCATTTGTGGTTGAACTGAAAAAGTGTTTATAATTTGGCCGATAATACAGGTCAGATGTACCTAATCTCAGTGCAAAATCACGCCCGCCACTCTTGAACTTTATTTTTACTTTTTTATATTTTGAGAGGTCGAATTTGCCTAATGGACTTCTTAGAGAGGCAAATCCACCATTATTTTTTAAAGAAACATAACCTTTAAAGATCAGGCTATTTGTACTTAATTTGGCCGTAGAGTTAGATCTTCCTCCCATAACATCATCATTCACTACCATCCAATCTTTCCCATCTTGTTTTGCGCCAAAGTCAATTTTATAAGTCGAATTATTAAACGTAGTCATAATAATTATAAGAAGAACGATAAGGGCCTTCATAGGTTTAAATAATATTAATGATTCTCTTTGTAAATACCGAAACGCTTATCAACAGCCTTGGTACGGTAGTCGAATATTTCCTTAAGTTTATTTCTAATAATAAGTGAATTCGCAATAGCACCAAGTATACCAAGAGGAGGTTGGTACGAAACGATATCGGTCATAAGAACGCCATTTTTAATGGGTTCAATAATATGCTGATGATGCCATAGCGCATATGGGCCAACACGCTGCTCGTCTATAAAATATTCCTTATCACGAATTTGGGTAATTTCCGTCACCCAATTGGTTTTTATACCTAGAATCGGACTCACCATATAACTGATGATCATCCCGGCGTACATTTTTTCCGGTAGATTCTCCGATATTATATCAAATCCCATATAATCAGGCGTGATCTCTTTCAGATTGGCAGGAGATGATATAAAATCCCACACTTCATCGATCGAAGCATTGATCTTTTGATGTTTTTGAAATTGATAAAATGCCATTGTCTATTAATTTTCGAATTTTGCTATTTGATTCAACACCTCTTCGGCTTCCGCATATTTTGAATCGCTGGCTTTTCTATTGGTTGTAGATAATGCATGCGCTTCTTTAAGCAACTTTTTGTATTGATTATTTAATAGCTCAGTTTTTGATTTTTTTTTGAATAGTCCAAACATGATTAAAATTTCAAATTAATTTTTTAAATAAATATAAAGGTTTAAAGAGGTTGCGATCATAAGCCAGATGCCATAAGGTAGAATGAGCACGCTCTTTAGATCCAACGCTTTAAAATAAGTGATTAATAAATAAAATACGATCAGTGTCAGCATAATGATCACTATGAGTCCACCACCGATCGACTGTTTGTTAAAGAAGATATAATTCCAGCCTACATTCAACAAAACCTGAAGGCCGAATAACAATTTTAATTTGGCAGTATTTTCAATTTCATATAAAAATGTCATATAAAATGTAAAGCAAAACATAATGGTTATCCATGCCACCCCGAAAACCCATCCTGGTGGTGTCCAAGGTGCTTTATTTAATTGTAAATACCAATCAGAAGTAGGTCCGTTTTGCATTAACCAGCTTCCGATACCTAAAGCAGCAAAATTAATAGCTAGGAAAATGATGAAAGGTACCGTCTTTTCCATTAGTTAAATCTTAAAACTCACGATGCCACAGTCTAATTCATATATTTGGCCAGATACTGATTGGGCATTATCAGAAATCAGAAATTCAGCCATGGCCGCTACTTCTTTCGGATCGAGATATTTTTTCAATGGATGCCTGTCTATAATATTTTCTTTCATTCTATCATTTCTTAGCAGTTTAGCAGCCAGTTCTGTATCTGTTACAGTAGGAGCAATGGCATTTATTCTAATCGCAGGAGCCAGTTCGGCACCTAAGGACCTTACCAACCCTTCGACAGCCGCTTTTGCTGATGCTATGCTTGCATGAAAAGGCATACCCAATTTAACAGCTACGGTACTAAATAATAGAATACTTGGATTTTTTCCTTCTTTGATAACAGGCAGGTATTTTTGAATAGCCTTGACAGCGCCCAACACATTGATTTCATAATCTGATTTAAAATCCTCGATCTTCAGTCTGGAAAAAGGTTTTAAATTAATACTGCCGGGACAATAAATAAGTGAGTCTATTGAATTAATATCCGGGAGTTCATCATTTAGAACATCACATGAAAAATGTGATAAATTTTGATGTACTGTACTTGGCATAGATCTGCTGATATTGATAATTTTATGCTGAGATACCAGAAGATTTAAAATGGCATTGCCAATTCCTTTACTACCACCAATAATAACTATAGTTTTCATAAAATCTAACTTGTCAATCTTCCTTTTAACCTTTTCTCAATAGTTCTCTTTATTTCGGTTAAGCGCTTCATAAGATCCATTATTTCCGGATCTTTATTTTTCTTGTAGATCTCATTTAGGCTCAAAATAAGATCCTTAACCTCTTTGGAGGCTATAATTTTATCGTTTCTGGTCTTAAATGAACTTTTTCTTTGTTCAAAATCCAGTGCTTTTTCAATTAGGTCCATAATTTTACGTTTTTAAATAGTTTTGTAATTCGGCTATTTTGGCGGGATTATTAAAATCACCTCCGTAATAGCTTGTAACCGTGGCAGAAGTATCATCTTTAATCCCGCGTGAAGATACACATAAATGTTTAGCATCGACGATAACGGCCACATCTTCAGTTTCTAAAACAGTTTTTAATTCATTTGCAATCTGATTTGTTAAGCGTTCCTGAACCTGTGGTCGCTTTGCATAATATTGTACAATTCTATTTAATTTTGACAACCCTATTACCTTACCCGAAGAGATATAAGCCACATGTGCTTTGCCTATGATCGGAACAAAATGATGCTCACAATTTGAATAAAAAGTAATATTTTTTTCAACAAGCATTTGATTATATTGATATTTATTGTCAAATAATGCCACCTTTGGTTTATTGGCCGGATTTAAACCCGAAAATATCTCATCAATATACATTTTAGCTACCCGGTCTGGTGTTCCTTTTAAGGAATCATCATTCAGATCGAGCCCCATAACTTGCATGATTTGTGAAAACAAATAGGATATTTGCTCTTTTTTTTCCTTGTCGGAAATATCAAAAGCATCGTTGGTCATAGGCGTTTCCAGGCCCGTGTATAAATGGTCATCTCCTATTTCATGAGCTGAATAGCCATTAAAATGGTTTCCATTAATAAGGGTATTCAACAAAGTTTCTTGGTGTTTCATAAAGCTTAATTTTTAAATCTAATTGTTGTTCTAATGGTTTTCTTAAAAAGTTATAGATTACCATCGCAATGTTTTCTGCGGTGGGATTCAAATCTTTAAATTCAATTACATCCAGATTCAGATTTTTATGGTCTAACCGATTAAGAACTTCTTTTTTGATAAGATCTGATAATTCCTTGGTATCTATAACATATCCGGTGAGAGGGTCTGTATAGCCAATAACCGTAACTTCAAGATCGTAATTATGTCCGTGAAAATTAGGATTATTACATTTTCCAAAAACCTCTAAATTCTTTTCAGGAGACCATTGAGGATTGTGCAACCGATGCGCAGCATTGAAATGTTCTTTCCTTGTGATCGCTGTTTTAAATGTTGTTTGAATTTCCATTAAATGTTTAACTAATAATAAACAAAGTTAAACAAAAAATACAAATGAAGTATTAATGAAATGTTAATTCTCTATGAGTTTATTGATCATGCCGTTAAAAATAAATCCGTGAAACGGAAAAACAGCGAACCAATAGATCCTACCAAAAACACCTTTTGGTCTGAATACGGCTCTTTGAATGAGCTCACCTTTAATTATCTTAAATTCCAACCAGGCTTCACCGGGCAGTCTCATTTCGGCAAACAATAGCAACCGCTTTTCCTTTTTATTGGCATAGATCACCCTCCAAAAGTCAAGTGCGTCTCCTGTATTTAATTCTGTTGGATGTGTGCGTCCTCTGCGCAATCCAATACCTCCAAACGCTTTATCAATATGCCCTCTTAGTTTCCACAAAAAATTTCCATAATACCATCCATTGTCTCCACCTATAGCCCATATTTTTTCAATGGTTTTCTTTTCATTTTTAACAGGTAATTTTTTCGTATCCTTAAAACATCCGAATTGAGGGATTTCTATATATTGTGAAATCTTTTTATTAAATCTTCCACTCACAAAAGAATCTTTCCAGCTTGAGATGATGCTGTTTTGTTCGATTTGGGCAAAAGCTCTTGTTACTGCTTCTTTATAGTTTATAGGATGAACATCCAGGATTTGGTTGATATCACTTGGTTTACCTATTACTTCAACCTTCATACTATCGACTAAACTTATGGCTAATTTATAGGAGGTTGCCGTAATGAAATATAACCAATATGAAGACAATTTTGGCGTCATTACTGGAACTGTATATATGTATCTTTTAAACTGACGTACTTCTGCAAATTGCAGCATCATTTGCTTATAAGATAAAATATCTGGACCATAAACATCGAAAGACTTATTGTACAACTCTTTTTTCCCGGCAGCTTTTGAAAGAAAAGATAAAATATCTCTAATGGCAATATATTGTGATTTAGTGTCGACCCATCGGGGTACGATCATAATGGGTAACTTTTCAACCAAATCTCTTATAATTTCAAAAGATGCGCTGCCGCTACCTACAATGATTCCGGCTCTAAAAGTGGTTAAGGCATACGCCTTAGAATGAAGTAGATCTTCAACATTTTTTCTCGATTGGAGATGTTTAGACAGCTGGTCATCATTGACTATGCCGCTTAAGTAAATAACTTGTTTAGCATTAGTTCGTTCGAGCGCTTTTTTAAAATTAATTGCACATTGCTCTTCCAGCGATTCGAATTTAGTTGAAGAAGAAGACATCGAGTGTATCAAATAATAGGCAATATCTATATCATTCGGTATGACAGATAAACTCTCTGCATTTAAAAAATCAACTTCTATAATGGTTATCTTTTTATTATTTTTAATAATCTCGGGTATTCTACCCTTATCTCTTACGCAACATACCAAGGTATGTCCTAATTCTAGGAGCACGGGAATTAGTCTTTTTCCAATATATCCGGTTGTTCCCGTAAGTAAAATTTTCATGATTGATAAATTTGTTCTGGATTAACTATCGCAATATAAGGATTATAATTAATGTTTAATAATTTTAACAAAAATTTAAACAAAATTATAAGTATCATTAAAATGTTTAAGTATATTTGTATAAAATTAAACAAAACAAAATTATGAGAACAAAAAATTTAATGACCGCTTTAGCAATGACTGTTTTAATATTTGGAACAGCTTGTGCTAATAACAAAAATGATGACAAGAAAAATGAAACAACCGAAATGGCATCTGAAAAAACTGCCGAGGCAGCAGAAGTTGCAGAGACACCAACCATCGTTGGAGTAGCTGCCGGTAATGATGCATTTTCGACACTAGTAGCCGCAGTAAAGGCAGCTGATCTAGTTGAAACTTTAAATGGTAAAGGACCGTTCACGGTTTTTGCGCCTACGAATGCAGCTTTTGATAAATTACCGGAAGGAACGGTAGCAGGATTATTAAAACCAGAAAGTAAAGCAACCCTAACTGCTATCTTAACTTATCATGTTGTAGCCGGTGAATTTATGGCAGCAGATGTTGTTAAAGCAATTGGTGAGAACAATGGAAAATTTATGATACCAACCGTCCAAGGTGGAATGTTAACAGCTTCTTTAAGTGAAGGTAACGTAATCTTAACAGACGAAAAAGGAAATACGTCTACGGTTGTTATCGCAGATGTGGCCGCATCAAATGGCGTAATACATGCGATTGACAGTGTAGTAATGCCTAAATAATACTTTAGTTTTTTTACTTGGTTGATGAAACCGCCATGAGAACTCGTTTCGATTGGCGGTTTTTTTGTAATTTAAATCCAATCTAAGGTAATTTATCCTGTTGATTTTCCTTATTTCGAACTTACATACGCTTTAAATTTTGTAGATTTAATCATGTAAATAGTTAGTAATCCAATAGGTTAACATATATGAATATCACCTTTCCCTTAACAGCGGCATTAATTGCCTCTATATTGCATGTTATAACAGGCCCTGACCATTTAGCAGCAGTAACACCATTTGCCATTGAATCTAAAAAGAAAGCCTGGAAAATTGGATTGTTTTGGGGTATCGGACATCTTATCGGGATGATGTTTATAGGAATCTTATTCTTATTATTTAAAGAATTAATTCCCGTAGATAAAATATCAAATTACAGCGAACAATTAGTAGGTCTGGTGTTAATATTGATCGGATTATGGTCTTTTTTTAAATTATTTAATGAAGAAAAACGTCATAAACATTTACATATTCACAGTGAAAATGATCCGGTAATCCATGCACATAGTCATCAACATGAGGATGAAAAAACGCACCGACATGTTCACCAAAAAAATCTAAAACAAAGTAATTTTGCCTCTTTTTCTATAGGTGTTTTGCACGGTCTGGCCGGAATTGCACATTTTTTACTCTTTATTCCGGTTGTGAGCTTTACCACCAAGTACGATTCCATCATTTATATTATAGGATTCGGTATCGGAATCGTAGCAGCTATGATTTCCTATGCCTTTGTAATTGGTAAAATATCATCCTTTGCAAAAAACGGGCATAACGAAGTATTTTTTAAAGGCATTCGATTGGCAGGTGGACTTTTCGCAATTATTATAGGATTATATTGGATGTTAAGCACACCATTGGTTTAACAGATCCTGGGTAACTGTTCACCTATTAATGGGGTCACGATTCGCTTGCCACCAATAGTACTTTTCATAACAACTTTGGTGGGATGTTCATTGGTAATTTCTCCAATACAGACAGCATTTCCGCCTTTTTTGTCCTTTTTCATCATTGTTAACGCGGCATCGGCTATTTCTGAATCGACAATGGCTAAAAATACACCTTCATTGGCTACATACAACGGATCTAATCCTAATATTTCACATGCCGCAGCAACTTGTTTTTCAAGAGGGAGTTTATTTTCGTCTATGCTTATTCCCTGTTGGGTATCGCCTGCAATTTCGGCTAGTACACTGGCCAATCCACCTCGAGTTGGATCTCTAAGTAAATGAATCTTTTCACCAAAATTGCTTAACAGGTCATTTACAAGGAAATTAATATTGGTTGTATCACTCACAATGTCAGATTCGAACTGTAATCCTTCCCGTTGGGACATAATGGCCATTCCGTGTTGCGCTATATATCCACTTACAATTATTTTGTCTCCAACTTTAATATTTTTAGTAGCTATATTAGCTCTTGGATGTACTTCTCCAAAGCCCGTAGTATTGATAAATATTTTATCACCTTTACCGCGTTCAACAACCTTGGTATCTCCTGTTATTATTTGCACACCACAAATTTCTGCGGTTTTTTTTATGGAATTAACGATCTCGATAAATTCCTTTATGTTTAAACCCTCTTCAACGATAAAAGCTAATGACAAATATTTTGGGATAGCCCCACACATAGCGACATCATTTACGGTTCCGTTGACCGCAAGTTCACCAATATTTCCACCTTTAAAAAATATGGGGGAGATCACAAAACTATCGGTAGAGATAGCAATTTGGCTATTTATCTTTATAATAGCACCATCATGTTTTTGATTTATATACGGATTGTTAAATGCTTTAAAAATAATTTTATCCAATAGATCCCTGGTCATTAAGCCACCACTTCCATGGCCTAAATTTATTGATTCAAATCCTAAGTCGGTTTCGTCCATTTACTTTTAAGAAATTAAATTACTCGAAAAATGATAATAGGCGGCGCAGGCACCTTCTGAAGACACCATAGGAGCACCTAATGGATTGGCAGGTGAGCAATTATTACCAAATTGACTGCACTCATGCGGTTTTTTTATACCTTTTAATATGTCCCCGGCAATACAGGCTGGATTTTCAGGAGCTACAATATTGCTGATACCAAATTTCAATTCTGCATCAAATTCTTTATAAGTTTTTGTTAGAATATAGCCACTGTCGGGTATTTCACCAATGCCCCTCCATTCTCTATTGCCAATTTCAAAAACCTGATTTATTACCTTAATTGCCGCAGCATTGCCTTCTTCTTTTACGACCCTCGAATACTGATTTTCTACAATCGAGCTTCCCTTTTCCAATTGCTTTACAGCCATATAAATTCCTTGAACAAGGTCAAGAGGTTCAAATCCGGTGATAATAATTGGGATCTTATATTTACGAGCTAATGGATGATATTCCTTATAACCCATAATGGCACATACATGTCCGGCCCCTAAAAAACCATCTATATTACAGAATTCATCGTCTAATATGGCTTTCATGGCCGGAGGTACCAACACGTGCGATACCAGGATTGAATAATTCTTTAATCCTTCTTTTTGGGCGTGTAATACAGATAGTGCATTGGCCGGAGCGGTTGTTTCGAAACCCACTGCAAAAAAAACGACTTCTTTATCCGGATTTTCTTTAGCGACTTTTACAGCTTCAAGGGGAGAATATAGGATACGCAAATCGCCACCTTGCGATTTCGCTTCTAACAAACTCTTTTTACTGCCGGGCACCCTTATCATATCACCAAAAGAACAAACAATAACGTTATTTTCTAATAGTTCGATGGCCTTGTCGATTAAGTTCAACGGAGTTACACAAACAGGACATCCCGGTCCGTGAATCATGGTAACTTTATCAGGTAAGAGATCTAAGATTCCATTTTTTACCAAACCATGGGTTTGTCCACCACAAATTTCCATAATATTCCATGGTTTTGTAATGGTGTTTTCGATGAGTTGTAAATAGCTTTTGGTAGCTTCTAAATTTCTATATTCACTTAAATATTTCATCTAGTTTAACCTTAATTAACACCGTTTAAATGATACATGATCTGCCCATAAGAGACATTTTCGTCATTAGGAGCTAAGTTAATGTTAAAAAATAATTCATAGTCGTTTTTGGCCATTTCTTTTAACATATCTATCAATACAGTATTCTGGAAAACCCCTCCGCTAAATGCCAATTTATTAAAATTATTTTCTTTGGCAATTGTTAGCACGATTTTCGCCAAGGTGTATAAAAAATTTGCGATAATTTCTTTTTTAGGCAGCCCTTTATTTACATCGATATAAATATTTTTTAGTATTAATTTGGTAGGAATAACCAGATCATTCAATACATGGCCATATGATTTACACGTTTTTAAATCGTAGTCGTCTATATAATTTTCCAGCAGTATTGCTGCCTCACCTTCATAGGTATTCATATCACAGATATCTAGAATAGAAGCTACAGCATCAAAAAGTCTTCCCACCGAAGATGTTTTAAGCTTGTTTTGTTTTTTCAATGTTTGATATAAGATGATTTCTTCCTCGTAATATTTTTCGGATAATAAAGAGCGCATTTCTTCATCTGCTAAAGACAATAACGAAAGTTTAGGCTCCCTGGCCATTTTATCACCGGCTAACCAGTCAAAATATTCAAAATGGGCAATTCTTTTCATTTGGCTGGCATGGTAACTAAAAAATTCACCTCCCCAAATCTCACCATCTTCTCCAAATCCGGTTCCATCCCATATGACTCCTAAAATTGGTTCGGTCTCACCAAATAGTTTATGTTCTCCCAACACAGAAGCGAAATGGGCTTTATGATGCTGGATTCTTATAGGCAAAGCATTCAGTTTTTTTCCTAATTCAATTCCGTATTGCGTGCTCTGGTAAGCAGGATGCTCATCTATTAAAATAGTATCAGGATTTTGTTCAAAAAGTTTTATGAACTTGTCTATTGTATTTGTAAAACGTTCATATACATCGTAATGATCTAGGTTGCCTAGATATTGACTTATATATAAGTAATCATTGGGCAAAAAAGCAATTGTACTTTTTAAATGGGCACCCATTGCCATAATTTTTGAATCAGTTTTGAATTCACCGTTAAAAAAATTTGGGGCATATCCTCTTGACCTCCTAAAGATAACTTCATGATCAAATTTTGTGCTATACTTTATAACAGAATCGTCTTGTGGGTTGATGATCTTCAAATTATGATGTAAAAAAAGATCGACAATGCCACCTAACTCGGTCTCGGCATATCCTTCCTCACTTATAATGGGTGACCCGTGAATATTACCACTGGTAGCTACAATGGGAATTTTCAGTTCATTTGATAATAATTGTAAAATTCCCGAATAAGGCAACATAACTCCCAATTGATTTAAATTCGGAGCCAATTCGGTTAATGCTAAAGTGCCTTTAAAATTTGTTTTTGGCACGATCACAATAGGCCTTTCGGTAGAGCTAAGGGCCATTGCTTGTTTATGATTTATTTCTAGTTGTTCTTTTAAGAGGCTGAGTGTTGGATATAAAATAGCAAAGGGTTTTTGCGGACGGTTTTTTTTTATCCGCAATGTATTTATGATTGCTGCATTGCTGGCATCACAACATAATAAATACCCACTTGTATTTTTGATGGCAATTATTTTACCATCATTAATTGATTCGGCCAATGTTTTGAATATTTCAGTATTCTGAATTTCTATCGAAGTTCCATTGGCATATTTAAGTTCGATCTTGATACCACATTTTTGACAGGAATTGGTTTGAGAATGAAACCGCCGGTCTAATGGATTTGAATATTCATCCTTACATGCTTCGCACATGGTAAATTCATCTATGCTGGTATGCTTGCGTTCAAAGGGAAATGTCGTGGTAATCGCCCAACGCGGCCCGCAATTAACACAGGTAGTAAAGGGATATAAGTAACGGCGATTTTCTCGTGATACTATTTCTTTTTTGCATTCGTCGCAAATCGCAAAATCGGGTGTAAGCTGTAAATTAAGTTTACTTCCTTTCTGGGATTCAATAATTCGAAAACTGTCAAATTCCTTGTATGCTATTTCCTGAATAGTATGGTGAATAATCCTGGAAACCACAGGAGGTTTTTCGATTAATTTTTTATAAAAAGAAAGAATATCTTGGGCTTCACCCGTTATAAGAATAATTACACCACATTCATTATTAGAAACGGTCCCCTTTATTTTAAGGTTATGTGCTAACACATATACGTATGGCCGAAAACCCACACCTTGAACTTGCCCCGAAATAGAAATTTGATAGGTTTTCTGCATTCAAAATAGTACTTAAATACAGTGCTAATTTACGATTTTTCTAAGTGTAACTCTTCGGTTAGTTCTAGGATATTTTTAATGAGAACGGGAATTGACGCTTCTACATTTTTGTTCAACTCAATCGTCATAGGGTTTATTTCTTTTATCGAAACCGTGAATAAATGAATATCAGGAACATGATCCATCAAATAAACGGCTTCGATCATGTCTTTAAGGCCAACATCATGAACACTCAAGGCAGAAGGAAAATCGGATGCAAACTTCGGACGAATTAAAGAAATAGTGCCTTCTTCTTTCCCATCCATAGTAGCATCTACAAAGACAATGGTTTTATATGCCTCAAAACAACTTAATAAAAGAAATCCTCCGGTACCACCATCTAAAATATCTACATAATCCGGAAGTTTTATTTTGGACAATGCCTGTATGGTATGTACCCCTATGCCTTCATCGCCCATTAAATAGTTGCCAACACCCATGATCAAAATGGAGTTTGACTTATCTTTTTCAAAAAAATAGGAATCACTGCTGATCGCTACTGGAGTTCTTTCAGGTATTTTCATTATAACATTTTAACAAATAAATTCATTCAAAAATGAAACGAATCACTCTTGAATGAATTTAAATGGATTTATTTTGAAGTGGCCAATTTCTTTGCTTTTTTCTTAGGTTTTTCAGTTTCTTTAACTGGTTTTTTTATCCTTCGTTCATCTACAAATTTGTATCCTCCAAACATTGACGAAACTTCACCGCGTCCCTCCAGCCAATCATGATAAAACACCAAATAAACATGCACCATACTGAAGAATATAAAAAGCCACATCGTAATATGATGAATGGTTCGTACTAAGAAATCACCACCAAATAATGGTATAACCCAGGTAAAAAGTTTAGGCAACCACCATGAAGAGAGGTCGGCATATAAGGCAAATCCTGTGAAAACTTGAATAAGAGCAAGGAAAAACATAACAAGATAAGACAGTGTCGCTACACTATTATGCCCGATACTAATATTACTAATATTTTCTTCCTTTTCATTTAATAACATGATATCGATTTTCAATACATGCCAAAAATTATTCCACATTTTTTTGCTAAATGGCCAAAAAGCTCTCCAACTCGAGAATTTATTTCCTACAAAAGCCCAATAAATCCTCAAGATCATTACAAAAAAGAAAATATACGCGGCTGTAAAATGTATAAATCTCACGATTCCGAAGGAGTGTAGATTAGTAGCCTCAGCGCTAGACAGCAATGCTGGTGGATTTGCTATTAAAAATCCAGTTACGACAAGAACGAAAATAGAAAGAACATTTAACCAATGAAATATTCTAACCGGTAGTTCCCAAACCATAACCCTTTTAAAATTTCTGGTTTCCATAACTTAATTTTTAAATTTCGCAACTGCTAATATTCTGTACCTTGGAAATATGGTTTCCATGTTCGTCATACAAATGCACAGCACAAGCCAGGCAGGGATCGAAGGAATGAATGGTTCTAATGATTTCCAATGGGAGGTTAGGGTCTGCCACCGGAGTACCAATTAAAGTTGATTCATAAGCAGAGCGCTCTCCTTTTGAATCGCGAGGGGAAGCATTCCATGTTGTTGGCACGACCTGTTGATAATTCTCGGTTTTACCATCTTTTATTTTGATCCAATGTGCCAGTGCTCCACGGGGTGCTTCCATAAATCCTACACCCTTGGCTTCACTTGGCCAAGAGGAAGGTTCCCAGTTTTCGGTATTGGCCATTCTTTCATCACCATTTTTGATATTATTTATTAAGGTATCATAGAATTCCATAGTCCAATTGGCTACCAATTGGGTTTCAATACCACGAGCCGCTGTTCTTCCTAAGGTAGAGAACAAAGCATCTACAGGAACATCTAAATGAGCTAAGGCACCATTTACCGCATCTTGAATTTCTTTATTACCTCTACCATATCCTACTAATAGTCGTGCTAATGGGCCGACTTCCATTGGCATTCCTTTCCAACGCGGTGTTTTTATAAAACTATATTTTTCTTCAACATTCAGAAAATCATAAGGTGGTTTCGGACCTGAATAATGGATGTTAGTTTCACCATCCCAAGGATGCCTACCGGTATCTTTTCCTTCGGCATAATTATCATACCATGAATTGTTGACAAATTCTTCAATTTCATCGGTACTTCTATGATTGACATCTAAGACTTTAGATAGATCTCGATTCAATATAACACCTTGTGGGAATTTAAAACTAGACTGGTCTGCATATCCATTTGTTGGGAAATCGCCATAAGACATGTAATTTCCAAAGCCTTTGCCTATGGCACCCCAGTCTTTATAAAAGGATGCAATGGCTAACAGATCTGGAATATACACTTGCTCAATAAATTGTTTACCTTCTTTGAGTAGTTTACCTACCATGGCTAATCGTTCGGCATTAATACCTCCGGGGTTTTCTGTATTGATAGCACAGGCCATACCACCTACTAAGTAGTTTGGATGCGGATTTTTACCGCCAAAAATGGTATGAACTTTAACAATTTCTTTTTGCCATTCTAATGCTTCTAAATAATGTGCTACTGCCATTAAGTTCACTTCTGCGGGTAATTTCATTTGGGGATGACCCCAATATCCATTCGCAAAAATTCCCAACTGGCCACTTTCTACAAATTTTGTTATTCTCTTTTTTATATCTGAAAAATAGCCTGGTGAACTTTTTGGCCAATTCGATATGCTTTGCGCGATTTCTGATGTTTTGGCAGGGTCAGCTTTTAAGGCATTAACTACATCTACCCAATCTAGCGCGTGTAAATGATAAAAGTGTACCGTATGATCGTGCATGTATAATGCCCCTTCCATAATATTACGAACCATTTCTGCATTGGGTGGTATAGCAATTTCTAATGCGTCTTCTACAGCCCTTACGGATGTAAGTGCGTGGACCGTAGTACAAACACCACAAGTACGCTGAACGAAAGCCCATACATCACGAGGATCACGGCCCTTTACAATATTTTCAATACCCCTAACCATGGTACTTGAACTATAGGCATCGACTATTTTACCGTCTTTTATTTCTGCTTCTATTCTTAAGTGACCCTCAATTCTAGTTATAGGGTCAACTACTATTCTATTTGCCATGATAATTATTTTAAGAGTCTATATTTTTTTCATTTGATTTACCTCTCGAGGTTCTGCTTAATAATTCTTTCCTTTTTGAAATATTAGCAGCTACAGCATGCACGGCTATTCCTCCGGCCAATACTCCGGCAGCAACTTTACCTATATCATCAGCAGTTCTTTCTTCAGAGAAGCCAGGTAATTTCGTAATCCTTTCATAGAAAGGACCATTGTCCCAGAAATTAGCCTCGCTACAACCGATACAACCATGACCTGATTGAATTGGATAGCTAACGCCATTATTCCATTTTATAGTACCACAAGCATTGTATGTCATAGGCCCTTTACAACCTAATTTATACAAGCAATACCCATCTTTTGCATTTTGGTCATCAAAAGTTTCTGCAAATAATCCGGCATCATAATAAGGCCTCCTGTAACAGCTATCGTGTACGCGTTTTGCATAAAACGCTTTAGGTCGGCCTAAACGGTCTAATTCAGGAAGTCTTCCGAAAGTTACTAGATGAACAATAACACCCGCCATTACCTCGCCGATAGGAGGACAGCCGGGTACTTTAATAATAGGTTTATTCTTAATTATTTTATGAATAGGGGTTGCTTTTGTAGGATTCGGATATGCTGCTTGTACGCATCCGTTCGTAGCACAACTTCCCCAGGCAATAATAGCCTTGGCACCTTCGGCGGCTTCAATTAAAATATCTTTGGCAGATCTACCGCCAATACAGCAATAGTTTCCGTCATCACCCATAGGAATAGATCCCTCCACACAGAGAATGTATTCACCTTTGTATTTTTCCATTGTTGCATGCTTGGCTGCTTCCGCTTGATGGCCAGAGGCTGCCATTAATGTTAAAGTGTAATCTAAAGAGATCTTGTCTAAGATAATATCTGAGACAATGGGATGATCTGACCTGATAAACGATTCACTGCAACAGGTACATTCCTGAAAATGTTCCCAAATTACAGGCACCCGATGTGTTTCTTCAAGAGATTTTGCTACTTGTGCAACCATTGAACTGCTTAATCCCATATAAGCAGTTATATAAGTGGCAAATTTCATGAAATCTCTACGACTGTAACCTTGTCTTATTATGCTTTCATAATAAGTTTCTTGTACTTCTTTTTTTGTAGCCATGACTGAAATTAGATTAAAAAAGGACGTTAATCACTTAAATTTTAACGTATTAAACCGTTAAATTTAAGCACATTGCCCATAAAAAAACATGATAAGAATCATGTTTCATTAAATTGATTTTTTCTAATTTTATTAGCTTATATTGATTAATAAGGTAAATACGAGGAGAATGCACGAAATGTCGGTAGCCCTTGGGATTGTTAAAATAGCGGAAAACGAAACTGCAAAAGCAAAGGCAAATAGGGTAGACCTCATTGAACTCGAAATAGGAACCCTGGCAGGCATCGAATTAGAATCTCTTGATTTCGTATGGCCTGTTGCTGTAAAGGATACAGTTCTAGAAAAAGCCAAAAAGACAATTACCATTATTCCGGCCAAAGGCAAATGTCTTGATTGCGATTCAATTTTTGAAATTCAGCAATTATACGATTCTTGCCCTTTTTGCAATAGTTTTATTAAAGGGATCATTCAGGGAAAAGAATTAAAAGTTAAAGCGTTAGAAGTTTCTTAATAATTTCGAATGATTTTGATAACCTTTTTAATTAATTAGTCTTTTTAAGGCAATTAAAGCAACCTTTTCTATCTTCTTTAAACATTCAATAAATCGCTAAACCTTGACAATTATCATTTTTTAATTTTTAATGTAATGATACATTTGATACATATGGTAAAATAGTATCAAATATGTCAGTAAAAAAACAATATTCTTCAAGAACGACCTTAATGAATGTTTTATGGGATATTCAGAAAAAAAGAAGGTTCATTAGTCATGATGACAAAACTAAAATTGCGAAAGAGTTTAACATCTCAAGAATGGAGCTTGAAGGGGTTATTTCCTTCTATCATTTTTTTCATCGTAAAGATGCTGGTAAGTATACAATTTATCTAAATTGCTCAACTATTTCTAAACTCCATGATTATCAAGCGGTAAAAGAAGCTTTTGAAGAAGAATTAGACATCAAAATAGGCAATGTTACGAACGATGGATTATTTGGCTTCTTCAAAACATCATGCCTCGGTTTAAGCGATCAGGAGTCATCTGCTTTAATAAACTTTCATGCGTTTACAAATCTAACTCCGCTAAAAGTTAAAAAGATAGTTTCAAAATTAAAACAAGGTCATTCAGTAGAATCACTTTGCAATTATCCGAAAGATAATATTCAATATAAACCAAAGGAAGGTAAAACCGTTTTTTTTAAATCTTACAAACCTGGTAAAGCATTAAAAAAACTTAAAGGCTTTAACCCAGATGAAGTCATAGAATTAGTTAAGGATTCTAAACTATCTGGGCGTGGTGGCGCTTTTTTCCCCACGGGAGTAAAATGGCAATTTTGTAAAGACAACAAAGCCGACCAGAAGTATATCATTTGTAATGCAGATGAAGGTGAACCTGGAACCTTCAAGGATCGAGTTCTAATGAACAAAATACCTGGTTTGTTACTTGAAGGAATGGCAATTGCTGGATATGCTGTTGGTGCCACAGAAGGAACCATTTATTTAAGAGCTGAATATTTCTATTTAAAAGATAAATTAGAAGAAACTATTAAGGAGTTCAACCAAAAAGGATTTTTAGGAAAAGATATACTCGGGATCAAAGGCTTCGATTTTAAAATTAACATTCATATGGGAGCTGGAGCTTACATATGTGGTGAGGAAACCGCATTGATAGCCTCTATGGAAGGCAAACGAGGCGAACCAACAACCAAGGAATTCTTCCCAGTTGAAAAAGGATATTTAGGCAAACCTACAATAGTAAATAATGTAGAAACCCTTTGTGCAGTGCCAAGAATCATGGAAATGGGATTGAACAAATACTTAAAAATTGGTACCACGGCTACGCCCGGAACAAAACTATTAAGTGTTTCTGGTGATTGTGAAAAACCAGGAGTTTACGAAATAGAATGGGGAATGAAATTAAAGGCGTTTTTAGATTTGATTGAAGCAAAAGACCCACACTACATTTTATTTAACGGTTTTGCTGGAGAATTTTTATCAGAAGTTGATTTTGACAGAGAAATATCTGGTGAGAATTTATTAGCAGAACACATTCAGTTTTCATTTAAAGACCCCATTGAATACTCTCGAAAAATGAGTGGCGTTGGCTTAAGAAGTGGTGGTTCATTTATGGTTTTTAATAGTAGAAGAGATCTTTTATCTATTCTAAAAAATATCACCAAATTTTTTGTTGCAGAATCCTGTGGTATTTGTGTTCCGTGCAGAACGGGTAACTTCTTATTAAATAAGAAAATTAATAAAATTATGCTTTGCCATGCAGATCAAGATGACCTTGATGAAATTAAAGACTGGAGCACGATCATTAAACAATCCAGTAGATGTGGACTCGGAAAAACATCAACCAATTGCTTGCTTACTGCTATGCTAAAATTCCCGGGGGAATTTCAAAAATGTTTACTGGCAGAAAGTGATATTAATCAATCTTTTAATATAGATAAAGCTGTTGAAAATTATAACAGTATCATCCAAGAAATAGAAAGCTCTTATGAATAATCTAATAAACATAACAATTGACGGCAAAAAATACCAAGCTCATGAAGGCAAGAATTTGGTAGATGCTGCAAAAGAGAACGGTATATACATTCCAACTTTGTGTCATTTCCATGAAGTGAATCCTCCTTTAGGTACTTGTAGAATTTGTACAGTTATGGTTAATGGCAAAACCACAACCAGTTGTACAACTAAAGTTTACGACGGTATGGAAGTGGAAATAAACACGCCAGAACTTAAAAATACGAGAAAAGCCATTATAGAAATGCTGTTTGCCGAAGGAAACCATTTTTGTCCATCCTGTGAAAAAAGCGGCCACTGTGATATGCAGAATTTAGGCTATGATATGGGAATAACCGCGTCACGTTTTCCACATGTTTATAGTAATAAGGTTGTAGATTTCAATTCCGATCGCATGATCATGGAATCGAATAGATGCATACTTTGCAAACGTTGTGTAGAGGAAATCAAAACAAAAGATGGTAAAGATGTATTTTCATTTGTAAGTCGCGGTGTTAAAACACGAGTACAAATCGATTATGATGAGGAAGCTAAGTTATCAGATGCAGAAGCCATGCATGCGATGAACATTTGCCCTGTTGGTGCCATTTTGATTAAAGGAATGATCTACGAACAACCTTTTGGAGACAGAAAGTACGATATTGTGGGTAAAGACAAGGATGCTCCAAGAAGAGATACTTTTAAAAAAAGAAAAAATGAAAACAAATTCATAGTCGCTACAACATCACTAGCAGGTTGCTTTGGTTGCCATATGTCTTTATTGGATATTGATACAGATATCATCGATATTTTGGAAATTGTTGAGTTTAATAAATCGCCCTTAACAGATATTAAAAAATTCAGCAAGCGTTGTGATATTGGACTAATTGAAGGTGGTTGTGCCAATTCTGAAAACATAGAAGTTCTAAAAGAATTCAGAAAAAAATGTGATATTTTAATTGGTTTTGGTGAATGTGCCATTATGGGAGGGATTCCTGCCATGCGGAATTTTGTTCCTTTAAAGGAATGTCTAGAAGAAGCTTATATACATGGGTTAACAAGTGAAATTGGAGCTAATGTTATACCAAACCATGAGGACATACCTAAACTTTTAGACAACGTTTATCCTTGTAGTGAAATTGTAAAAATCGACTATTACATTCCTGGTTGCCCTCCTAACGCCAACCATATATGGAAGGTTGTTAAAAATATTCTCCTAAACGAAGAATACTCTATTACTCACGAAGAATTTAAATACGATTGAATATGAAAAAACTAGTCATAGATCCTGTAACCAGAGTTGAAGGACATGGTAAAGTAACCATCCATTTAGACGAAAACAACAAAGTAAAAGATTCCTTTTTTCATATTGTAGAATTTCGCGGATTTGAACGTTTTATCCAAGGGCATCCTTATTGGGAAGCTCCTGTATTAGTACAACGACTTTGTGGTATTTGCCCCGTAAGTCATCATTTGGCAGCCGCAAAAGCGATCGATCAAATTGTAGGTTTAGATCCTAAAGATTTAACTATGCCTGCACAAAAAATTAGAAAACTGTTGCATTTTGGTCAGGTCTTTCAATCGCACGCATTGCATTTTTTCTATTTAGCTTCTCCAGATTTACTGTTTGGTGTTAATGCCAATCCTACTAAACGCAATGTTGCAGAGGTTGCTATCGAGCATCCCGATTTGGCTAAAAAAGGAATTTTAATGCGAAAATTTGGTCAGGAAATTATTAAAACCATTGCTGGTAAGCGTATCCATGGTATCTCTGCTGTACCCGGAGGTGTTCATAAAAAAATTACCTTAAAGGAAAGAGATTATTTTTTAAACAGTAAAGAGATTCCATCTGTTGATGCCATGATTAATTGGTCTAGAGAAATTATTGAATTCTTAAAAGGGTATCATGAGGTGAATCACAATTGGTTAGACGGATTTGCAGAATACCCTTCTGGTCATTTAGGATTAGTTAACAAGGAAAACGGGTTCCTAGAATTATATGATGGAAATTTAAGAGCACTCGATGCTAATGGAAAAGTTATCCTGAATGATGTTCCTTCTGATGACTACATACAACACTTTAACGAAGGTGTAGAAAAATGGACATACCTAAAATTCCCTTATTTAAAAGATCTAGGAAGAGAAAAAGGGTGGAACCGAGTTGGTCCTTTAGCACGATTAAATGTTTGTAATGGTATTGAAACTCCGTATGCTGAACAAGAACGCATCATTTTTAAATTGGCAACCAACGGAAAAGTTAACAATAAAACAATGTATTCGCATTGGGCTCGCTTAATTGAAATGTTGTATTGTGCAGAAATGATGAAGAACTTGTTGAATGACGAAGATATTTTAAGCAACAACCTCATAAGAAAAGGCAAAAGACGCGGTGAAGGAATAGGCATCATTGAAGCGCCAAGAGGTACATTAATCCATCATTACGAAGTGGATGACAAAGACCGAATTACACGTTGTAACTTAATTGTTTCAACGACCCATAATAACGAACCCATGAACCAAGCTGTAAAATGGGTTGCTAATAATGTGATCAGTGACAAACTTGAAGTTACTGAAGATATGCTCAACCAAGTAGAGGTGGCTATTAGAGCATACGACCCTTGCTTAAGTTGTGCAACGCATGCATTAGGGCAAATGCCTCTTAATGTACAGTTGAAAGATCATCAAGGAAATTTAATTGATGAAAAATTTAGATAAGAGAATAATTGTATTGGGTATTGGTAATACCGGAAGGCAGGATGATGGTCTTGGTTGGTTGTTTTTAGACTTTCTGAAAAATCAAAAAAATTCTTACGTTCTCGAATATAGATATCAGTTACAAATTGAAGATGCAGAATTAATTTCCAATTATGACGAGGTAATATTTGTTGATGCTACAAAAGAAGAAACAAATGATGGATTTTTCTTAAAACCATGCAAGGCAACTGATAAATATAGTTTTAGCACACATGCTTTAGCCCCGGAAACCATTTTGTATTTAACCAATAAACTCTATGATCGCAACCCTCAATCATATATTTTTGGTATTCAGGGATATGAATGGGAGTTAAAAATTGGTATCAGTAGCAAAGCCAACCATAATCTCGATAATGCGAAAAAATATTTTATCGATAAAGTGCTAATTTAACTATCTTTACATAAACAAAATATTCTATACTATGTGTGGTACTTGTGGTTGTGGATCCGAAGAAAACGGGGTAACCTTTCAAAATCCAAAAGAAGTAAAAGCTCACGAACATCATCACCATCATCATGATGATGGTCATGCTCATACCCATGATCACTCACACGATCATCACCATCATCATGACCACGATGGTCATTCTCATTCTCATGACCATACACATTCACATCATCATAAAACGGTGTTAGAAGTAGAGCAAGACATTCTTCAGCATAATGAAGTAATGGCGGCTAGAAACAAGGGTTATTTCGAAGCTAAGAATATTTTTGCCCTCAACCTGGTAAGTTCTCCGGGTTCTGGTAAAACTTCCATATTGGAACGTACATTAAAAGATTTAAAAGACCAGCATTCTTTTTATGTAATAGAAGGAGACCAGCAAACTTTGAATGATGCCAA
>CBDUPN010000014.1:0-34376 GCA_965369125.1 uncultured Aureibaculum sp.
CGGATGCTTATGAAAACGCCCGTAAAAAAATTCAGCTTCATTTCAATGCAAAATTTTCTCATGAAATAATTTTTACTTCGGGCACCACGCATAGTATTAATTTAGTTGCCTCCGGGTTTACATCTTTATTAAAAAAAGGCGACGAAATTATTGTTTCTGCCTTGGAGCATCATTCCAATATTGTACCCTGGCAAATGCTTTGTGAACGCAGTGGCGCCATATTAAAAGTAATTCCTATAAGTGAAGATGGTGAATTGTTGATGGATGCCTATGAAAAATTACTTTCAACAAAAACTAAGATCGTTTTTGTAAATCATATTTCAAATGCCCTTGGAACCATTAATCCGATTAAAAAGATAATTGACCTAGCTCATAAACATGGTGCTGCCGTGCTTATTGATGGAGCACAGGCCTGTGCTCATTTGAAACCTGATGTCCAACTATTAGACGCAGATTTTTATGTTGCTTCTGCACATAAAATGTGTGGACCAACGGGAGTCGGTATTCTTTATGGAAAAGAAGAATGGCTAAACAAATTGCCCCCTTATCAAGGTGGTGGAGAGATGATAAAAGAAGTTACCTTCGATAAAACCACCTACGCAGACCTGCCACATAAATTTGAAGCAGGAACACCGAATATTTCAGGAGGAATTGCCTTTGGAGTTGCCATTGATTATTTAAACAGCATAGGATTCGATAAAATCTCAGCTTATGAAAATGAATTACTGGATTATGGTACTAAACATTTATTAGCCATCGACGGATTGAGAATTTTTGGTACTTCTAAAGAGAAAACTTCTGTTATTTCTTTTAATATAGAAGGTATCCATCCTTATGATATTGGCTCCATAGTAGATAAATTTGGCATTGCTGTGCGCACAGGGCATCATTGTGCACAACCCATTATGGATTTTTATAAAATACCTGGCACAGTTCGTGCTTCATTTGCTTTTTATAATACCAAAGAAGAAATTGATAAATTAGTAGCGGCCGTTAAAAAGGCTAAAGATATGCTCAGTTAAAATTAATATTATGAAAAAAATAATTCCATTGATAATAGTAACCATATTACTTAATTCATGTAGTGAAAATAAGATTATTTATGTCGCCGATTCGTTTGCCGACTGTGAGGGTGTTTCGTCACAGCAATGTTTTAAAATAAGGGAGTCTAAAGATGAAGAATGGAAACTCTTATATC
Organism: uncultured Aureibaculum sp.; assembly: GCA_965369125.1. Lineage (GTDB taxonomy): Bacteria > Bacteroidota > Bacteroidia > Flavobacteriales > Flavobacteriaceae > Aureibaculum. Next base: position 1,199 of record CBDUPN010000014.1, read on the forward strand.
AAGAAATTGAAGGTTTTGATTATAAAGAAGGCTTTACTTACAAAATTGAAGTGAACATAAAGAAAGCAAAGGAATCCGCTGCTGATGGTTCTTCCCTTCGTTACAAACTGGTAAAAATAATTTATCAGGAAAAAAGTAAAGTTGCACTTCAAACTAAAAGCTTACATGGAAATTGGAAAGTTTCTAAGATGATGGGAATCGATACGCTGGCTAAATCTCCAACCCTAATTATTGATGCCGAATCTAATAAAGTATCAGGCAATGCAGGGTGCAATAAGTATGGGGCTTCTTATACAGTCGATGGTAACATTATAAATTTTGAAACACCTTTTGCGACCAAAATGTACTGTACGAATATGAAAATAGAAGATGCATTTTTTAATTGTTTAAGTAAAACCGTTTACTACAAATTGGACAATGAAAACCTTCAATTGTTTTCAAAAGAAGACGAACTTCTTTTAACTTGTAACATGGAAGAATAAATTTTAAAATAATTCTTCAGGTTTTTCCTCAAATCCTTTATCTACATACAACTTTTTACTTTGTGAAGCTATCACGGCCAATTCATCACATCGTTCGTTTTGTGCGTGATCATTATGACCCTTTATCCACTTGAAGTTTACATTATGTTTGCGATATACCTCGAGAAATCTTTTCCATAGATCGACATTTTTTTTGGCTTTAAAACCCTTCTTTTCCCATCCAAAAACCCATTTTTTCTCAACAGCATCTACCACATATTTAGAATCTGAAAAAACGGTAACATCAAATTTATCTGATCTTAGCTTTTCTAACGCAACAATCACAGCCATTAATTCCATCCGGTTATTCGTGGTATTTTGAAATCCTTTAGAAAACTCTTTTGTATAAGGTTTACCAACCCATTCCATCACAATTCCATAGCCACCTTTTCCGGGATTACCACTACATGCTCCATCCGTATATATATGTACTTTTTTACTCATTTTTTAATAAAACTGTTTCTATAATCTTGGGAAAGTTTTCATATTCTAATTGATGTACTTTATCAGCAATACTATCAGGCGTATCATTCTCTGTAATTCTAACCGTTTTTTGGAAAATAATGCTGCCTTCGTCATAATTTTCATTCACATAATGAATTGAAATACCCGTTTCTCTTTCTTTATTGGCAATTACAGCATTATGAACATGCATGCCATACATTCCCCTTCCACCGTATTTGGGTAATAAGGCAGGATGAATATTAATGATCTTTTGTGGAAAGGCTTTTATTATTTTCTCGGGAACTTTTAATAAAAACCCGGCTAAAACAATAAAATCGGCTTCCTTTTTTAGAATATTGAGCACTTCATCTTCTTCAATAAATTGTTTTTTATTAAAAGTCAAAGATTTGATATTGTGCTTTTTAGCTCTTTCTAAAACTTTGGCATCCTTCTTGTTTGAAAGAACAAGTACAACAATCGCTACAGAACTTTTTTGAAAGTATCTAATTATATTTTCCGCATTAGTACCAGAACCAGAAGCTAATATTGCTATACGTATCATAAAGTGAAGTAAAATTGTTGTGACAAAAAAAAGAATTATTATTAACAAATAAAGAGGATTAAACTAAAAATTGAAGTTTTTTTTTTAAATTAGACCTCATATTTTCGAGGTAAATAGGTGATTTAAATTAAAGTTTTTTACTTTTGCCTCGATTTTAAATTTAAAAATTAGAAAATTATGTCAGACATTGCATCAAGAGTAAAGGCTATCATCGTTGACAAATTAGGCGTTGACGAAAATGAAGTAACAAACGAAGCTAACTTTACGAACGATTTAGGCGCAGATTCATTAGATACTGTGGAATTAATTATGGAATTTGAAAAGGAATTTGATATTCAAATACCAGACGATCAAGCAGAAAATATTGGAACTGTTGGTCAAGCAATAAGCTATATAGAAGAAGCTAAAAAGTAATCTTTCGATAACTTAGAAAACTACGAGCAACACAATAGTGTTTTGCTCGTAGTTTTTATAATCTTACTAACCAATACACTTTACATGGAATTAAAACGAGTAGTTGTTACCGGACTAGGGGCTTTAACACCAATTGGAAACACAATTGATGAGTACTGGAAAGGTTTGATAAATGGCGTAAGCGGTGCTGCACCTATTACCTATTTTGATACTACTAATTTCAAAACAAAATTTGCATGTGAAGTTAAAAATTTTGAACCCACCGATTTTTTAGATAGAAAAGAGGCGCGTAAAATGGATAAGTTTACGCAATATGCCATGGTGGCTTCTGAAGAAGCAATAAAAGATTCTGGTTTAGATCTGGAAAAGGAAGATAAAGATAGAATTGGTGTTATTTGGGGCGCTGGAATTGGTGGATTAGAAACATTTCAAGACGAAGTTTTAAATTATGCCAGAGGTGATGGAACCCCAAGGTTTAATCCTTTTTTTATCCCTAAAATGATCGCAGATATCGCTCCCGGCCAAATATCAATAAAATATGGCCTGAGAGGACCAAATTTTACTACGGTTTCAGCCTGTGCTTCATCAGCCAATGCTATTATAGATGCCTTAAATTATATCCGATTAGGCCAGGCAGATATTTTTGTGAGTGGTGGTTCTGAAGCGGCAGTAACAATTGCCGGAATGGGTGGTTTTAATTCCATGCATGCGCTCTCTACTAGAAATGATGACCCAAAAACAGCTTCCAGACCATTCGACAAAGACAGGGATGGATTTGTTTTAGGTGAAGGTGCAGGTGCATTAATATTAGAAGAATATGAGCATGCCAAAGCACGTGGTGCTAAGATCTATGCAGAGCTTATAGGTGGAGGATTATCTGCGGATGCTTATCACGTAACCGCCCCGCATCCTGAAGGCTTAGGCGCTATAAGTGTAATGAAAAATTGTTTAAATAATGCAGGTATATCACCAGAAGAAGTCGATGCTATTAATATGCATGGCACTTCTACACCTTTAGGTGATATAGCCGAATCAAAAGCAATAAAGGAAGTTTTTGGAGAACATGCATACACCATTAATATCAATTCCACAAAATCAATGACAGGGCATTTGCTTGGTGCTGCAGGTGTAATTGAAGCTATCGCTTCTATATTAGCCATTAAACATGGAATTGTTCCTCCTACCATCAATCACTTTACAGATGATGAAGAAATTGATCAAAAACTAAATTTTACTTTCAATAAAGCACAAAAAAGAGATGTGAAAGTTGCCATGAGCAACACTTTCGGATTTGGTGGGCATAACGCCTGTGTTTTATTCAAAAAACTGTAGGAAGAATTACCTTACATGAACTTTTTAAAAAATATCATTAAAACTCGCTCTAAAAAAGACGAGATTTTTTTGGCATCAATGAAAGATATTTTAGGGTTCAAGCCATCAACCCCGATGTATTACAAAAAGGCCTTTACACATAGTTCTATTAAGAAAACTACGACTAAAGGTAAGCCTGTAAATTATGAGCGGTTGGAGTTTTTGGGTGATGCACTTTTGAGCTCTGTTATAGCATTATACTTATTTAAAAAGATCCCGAATGGTACGGAAGGCTATCTCACTCAAATGAGATCAAAAATTGTTAGCCGCGAACATCTTAATGAAATTGGCAGTGATCTAGGGTTAATAAAGTTTGTTAAAAGCAATGTGCCAAAGAAAAATTTCGGTGAAGATATTCATGGGAATATCTTCGAAGCCTTAATTGGTGCAGTCTTTTTGGATAAAGGTTATAACACTTGTAGTAAATTTATAGATAAAACAGTGATAGAACCTTATGTTGATATTGAAAGATTAGAAGGTAAAATAACCAGTTATAAAAGTGTATTGATAGAATGGTGCCAGAAAATGAAGAAAAATATCCAATACGAAATTTATGAAGATACCGGAAATGATACATTAAAACACTTTAGTGTAAAACTATTGATCAATAAAGAAATATTATCTAAAGGACGCGCTACTTCAAAGAAAAAAGCAGAAGAAATTGCCTCAAAACGAGCTTATTACAAATTACAACATATAATTTCCGAATAACATTTATTGCTGTAAAACTAAAACGATTTCGTAATATTTTTATCTTACTATCAAAACAATACTTATTTTAGCCTAAATAATTATTTTATGTCTAAAGTGCTATCATTGGGGTATGAATACGAACACGACTATACTTTAATTGGCATTAATAGTACTTTAGAAGATCATAGACTAACATATCTGTTAAATAGAGCTTTAGATATAAATTTAAAAAGAGAGAATAAAGACTTAGATTTTAGTGTAAAAAATTGTGCTTTTACCTTGTACAATTATGACTGTAAAGAAACATTTACATTTTGGTCTTTATTTGCAAACAAGCACCTATTTATTTCGAATACTAAGGAAGAAATAAATTTATTTGAACAAGAATCTCAAATATCCTACCTTATCAATGAAAAGAAAGGAATAGATTATTTTTTAAAAATTCACGGTGGTATTGAATCTGATGATTTAAAATTACTACTGGAAAAAATGAAAAATGTGAAAGGAATCGTAGCGACATATGCTATTGATCCCAATATTTTAAAATCAAAGGATTTTTTAATTTTTTAATTATGCGAAATCGTAAAAAAACCAAAATAGTAGCTACCCTAGGGCCAGCTTGTAATACCAAGGAAATTATTGAAGAAATGATGACCGTTGGCGTTAATGTCTTTAGAATTAATTTCTCTCATGCAGATCATGATAATGTTGCCGAAAAAATTAAAGAAATTAGAGAAATTAACATTCGTAAAGGATATAATGTAGCTGTTTTAGCCGATTTACAAGGTCCAAAATTACGTGTAGGGGTGATGAATGAAGGAGTAATTGTTAAAAAGGGAGATACATTTACTTTTACTACTGTAAAATGTGAGGGAACTAACGAAAGGGCATTCATGACCTACAAAAGATTCCCAAAAGATGTTAAGCCCGGTGAACAAATTTTGGTAGATGATGGTAAATTGCTATTTAAAGTCATTAAAACTGATGGTGATACAGAAGTAACCACCGAGGTATTAAGAGGTGGTTATCTTAAATCTAAAAAAGGAGTGAATTTACCCAATACCAACATTTCACTTCCTGCCTTGACGAAAAAAGACGTCAAAGATGCCATATTTGCCATTAAAATGGAAGTTGATTGGATAGCGCTTTCATTTGTTAGGAATATAGATGATCTGATCCTATTACAGGAACTGATCAAAAAACATTCTCCCTATAAAATTCCTATAATTGCTAAAATTGAAAAACCTGAAGCTGTTGCTAAAATAAAACAAATAACGGCTTATTGTGATGGCTTAATGGTGGCAAGAGGTGATCTCGGAGTTGAAGTAGAAATGGAAAAAGTACCACTTATTCAGAAAAAATTGGTGTTACAGGCAAAACAAGCTCGGGTTCCGGTAATAATTGCCACACAAATGATGGAATCGATGATTACCAGTCAAGTTCCCACAAGAGCTGAGGTTAATGACGTTGCTAATTCTATCATGGATGGGGCTGATGCGGTAATGCTATCCGGTGAAACTTCTGTTGGTGAATATCCTATTGAAGTAATTCATAAAATACGTAATATCATTGAAAATGTAGAAGATTCACCTCTTATTGTGAAACCATCATATTCGATGCAGAGTGTTAATGACCGATTTATATCCAAAACTATTTGTTTTCAAGCTGCTAAGATGGCTGATGATATAGGCGCTACGGTTATAACAACTTTAACAAATAGTGGTTATACGGCTTTTCAAATCTCCGCATGGAGACCTAAAAGCCATATTCTGGCATTTTCAGATAGCCGAAGAATACTGGCTATGCTTAACTTGTTATGGGGTGTTAAAGCTCAATTTTATGATAGAATAGTAAGTACTGATGATACGGTTGACGATATTAATAAGATCGCAAAAGAAAAACAATATGCAGATGAAGGGGATTTTGTAATTAATCTTACCTCTATGCCCGTAAAGGCAAAAGGAATGGTCAACACCTTAAGGATAAGTCAGATAGATTAAAGATCAATCAATTTTTTCTAAGGGCAATTCTAATAATTTTAAGCCATCTTTGATCAAGTTAGATAATTCTTTTGTATTCGATAATTTCTTTAAATATTCGAAAATCGAATCTCTTAAAGTTGATTCCTTTTTATGGATTAATTCATAGATCTCCAGTGGTAACAACCATTCTTTTGGGTAATTTTTTAAAACAATATCAAATATCTCTTTAAGCCGTTCATTATTATAACTTTTCTTAGTTCTAAAATTGCGAACTTCTTGATATAGATCATGTAATTTCCTGTCCTTTTCAGAATATTTTATTTTGTGTGTTTTTTCCTTTGGAGGCTCAAATTGGAGTCCGAAATTCTCCGGATCGGCAACACCGGAATATGCAGAAACCACTTCCTTTCCCACAGCCATATCGTAAACTCCCCAATCCGGATGAAATAGAATTTTGTCTCGATACTTCACGGTACAATTCTTAAAGGAAATCAAGATTATTTTTCCTTGTAAATTTCGTTTCCCGGTAATAATTTCTCCTGATAAATAAATATCACCTTCAAAAGTTAAGTTAACTGTTTTTCCCTCGTAAATACCGTACGCTTCGAGATCAGTTGGCGACATATCTTCAATAGCGATATTTATACCTTTGAGCTTGCCTACAGGCGATCCGAAGCCATCCATATGATTGTTTTTACTATGGCCAATCAATTCCTTATTTCTATAGGCCAAAGCCGTTGATCCATTGGTTTGAAAATATATAGGATTATAATTGTCGTCTTCAAAAACCTCACTAAAATTACCTGAAATCTGAATTCCGGTACTTAGCTCTATGGACCCTAGCTCTTTTGAATTAATAAGTTTTTTAATTCCTTTTAATCCTCCTCTTCTTAAAGCCATTTTATTAGCAAATTCTTCTAAGATCAAACTTAAATGTGCAAAGTCTGGCGTTACAAATAATTGAGGTTGGGGCTTGGTAATATCAAAATCGGTATCGGCTGCAATAATTGAATAAGGTATTTTTTTTACTTTATCACTCATGCACCATTGACTTTCGCCAATAGATGATAATAATCCGGCTCCATAAATTTTGGGATGATTCAAAGTGCCTATTAATCCGTATTCAACAGTCCACCAATGTAAATTCCTGATTTTTGCCATTTCACTGGGTTCTCCCATATCAGAAGCAATCTCAGCTACTTTTTTATCGGCTTTTTCTATTTCGCTTTTAGGTGTATATGGATCTTCTTTAATAATAGACAAATGCCTGATTGCCTCGTATAGTTCATAATCTTTAGCGGAAGAAATAGCCTTACTGCCAATTTCTCCAAATCTTCTTAAATATTCTGCGTATTCGGGGTTTGCAATAATAGGAGCATGCCCTGCAGCTTCATGGATAATATCAGGCGCCGGCGTATACTCAATGTGGTCAATTGTTCTAATGTCTGCTGCAATAACCAAGGTATTATAGGCTTGAAATTCCATAAAAGCATTTGGAGGAATAAATCCATCAACCGAAACTGCCGCCCAACCAATATCTTTTAATATTCTATTCATTCCTTGCATTCTTGGAATTTCATCTATAGAAATTCCGGTCTGTACCAGCCCATCTAAATATGATTCGTGGGCAACTTTCGATAAATAATTGATGCTTTTCCTCATTACATATCTCCATACGGCTTGGTTTTGAGCCGTATATTCTTCATACGGTTGTGGAATTACTAAAGACCGTAGATGCTTAGGTAATCTTGCAATTATATTATTAGAATCAAATTTCATATCAATAAAATGGGGTTGTTATGGTAAAGTTACATAATTTCCAAGAGTATTAGAATCATCGTTCACATTTAAAATAATTGTATATTTAGTGCCTATTTTAGCTTTAAAACAAACATTATGAGAAGTCGTGGAGGTCTTAAAATAAAATTACTGATCGGTGCCGGTATCATTTTATTTTCACTATTCAAATATTACTCTAATCGAGGAACAAATCCTTATACTGGTAAAGAACAAAGTATTGGATTAACAACTGAAGAAGAAATTGCCATAGGCCTTCAAAGTGCTCCACAAATGGCTCAACAACATGGCGGATTATACCCAAACCAAGAAGCACAAGATCTCGTTGATAAAGTTGGTAACAGGTTGGTTAATACAAGTATCGCCAAAGAAACGCCCTATAGATATGATTTTCATTTATTGAGAGACCCTGAGGCCATCAATGCTTTCGCGCTACCGGGCGGCCAAATATTTATAACCTATGCCTTATTTTCGAAACTTGAAAACGAAGACCAATTGGCCGGTGTATTAGGTCATGAAATTGGTCATGTTGTGGGCCGACATTCGGCAGAACGAATTGCTAAACAAGGGTTAACTCAAGGTATTATTTCTGGAGTTATGGTTGGTTCTGATGGCAACGCAGGGCAAATGGCTGCGATGATCGCTAATGTAGTGAATATGAAATATGGCCGCGGTGATGAACTTGAAAGTGATGATCTTGGTGTGCGTTTTATGATTAAAGCAGGATATCGCCCTGAAGAAATGATCGGTGTAATGGAAATTTTAAAAACAGCTGCAGGGCCAAATAGAACACCTGAATTTCAAAGTACGCACCCTGACCCCGAAAACAGGATAGAAAAAATTAAGGAAGCAATTCAGAAATATCGCAAATAGTCTTTGATCTAAACTTCCTCTTAGAATCCTTATAAATTCGCCTTAAAAGTATTAATTTTGCATTTTCAAAATAGAACAATGCATAAAAAAGTAATTTTAGTGATTTTAGACGGTTGGGGTATTACTCAAAACCCTGAAGTATCGGCAATTGCAAAAGCCAAAACACCTTATATAGATTCACTCTACAAAAAATATCCTAACGCGAGTTTAAGAACTGACGGGCTTCATGTTGGTTTGCCGGAAGGGCAAATGGGGAATAGTGAAGTTGGCCATATGAATCTGGGAGCCGGAAGAATAGTTTATCAGGATCTGGTAAAAATTAATCAATCAGTTGCCAATGGAAGTATCGCGAAAGAAAAAGTTTTAAAGGAAGCATTTCAGTATGCTAAGGACAATCATAAAAAAGTTCATTTTTTAGGTTTGGTTTCTGACGGTGGTGTACATTCTCATATCGACCATGTAAAAGGTCTTGTGAAAGCAGCAAATGAATACGGGCTTAGATCTTATGTACATGCCTTTACAGATGGTAGAGATGTTGATCCAAAATCTGGAAAAGGATTCATTAAGGACTTAGAAACCTGTTTACAAAGTCATAATGCCGCATTAGCATCAATTATAGGTAGATATTATGCAATGGATAGAGATAAGCGATGGGAGCGCGTTAAATTAGCTTATGACCTTGTTGTAAATGGAAAAGGCAAAAAAGCAACGAACGGTGTAAAAGCGTTGCAAGATAGTTATGATGAAAACATAACAGATGAATTTATAAAACCTATAGTAGTTGTTGATCGAGACAACGAACCGATTGCGACGATTCAAAACGATGATGTAGTCATCTTTTTCAATTTCAGAACCGATAGAGGTCGCCAATTAACAGAAGTACTTTCTCAAAAAGATTTTCATGAGTATAATATGCACAAGTTAAAGTTGCATTACCTCACCATGACAAACTATGATGACACCTTTAAAGATATCAAAGTAATTTATCCCAAAGAAGATCTTACCAATACTTTAGGTGAAATATTAGAAAAGCATCAGAAAAAACAGATAAGGATTGCTGAGACTGAAAAATATCCTCATGTTACTTTTTTCTTTTCAGGAGGAAGAGAGGATGAGTTTATAGGAGAAAAAAGAATTATGTGTCCTTCTCCAAAAGTTGCGACCTATGACCTTCAACCAGAAATGAGCGCTAAAGATATTACAAAGGCGATTATCCCGGAATTAAAAAAACGAGAGGCCGATTTTATCTGTTTGAACTTTGCAAATACTGATATGGTAGGGCATACCGGTGTTATGAAAGCTGCCATTAAGGCGGCAGAGACTGTTGACAAATGTCTAAAAGAAGTGATAACAGCAGCCCAGGAAAATAATTATACCAGCATTATTATTGCAGATCATGGCAATAGCGAAGTTATGATAAACGAAGATGGCACTCCGAATACGGCACATACTACTAATCCTGTGCCTATTATCGTAGTAGATAATGATATTAAATCTGTAAAAAGTGGAATTCTAGCTGATATTGCCCCGTCTATATTAAAATTAATAGGGATTGAAAAACCAGCCGTAATGACGCAAAAAGCATTGTTTTAAAATTTATAAAATGAAAAGAAAAATATTATTTGTATTTCTAATATCACATTTTATGACCTATGCCCAGGTAGAAAAAGAGGTAATTCATAAACCCAATCTATTAATAGGCATAACCACAAAAGCAGATTTACAAGAACAACCATATGCAGATTGGTTCGATACAAATTATAATGACTATAATATTGACTCTACTGTTGTTGAAAAAATAAAAGAACATATTAATGGTGTTACTGTCAGAGCCTTTATGGGTAGCTGGTGTGAAGATAGCAGATATGAAATCCCTCAATTTTATAAGGTTATGGAAGCGGCAGATTTTAATGAAAATAATTTAGAATTGATTGCGGTTGATAGAAGTAAAAAAACTCCAGACAACCTGCATGAAGGACTCGATATTATTTATATACCAACTTTTATATTTTATAAAAACAACAAAGAGATTGGTCGGTTTGTTGAATATCCAAGAGAAACTTTAGAGAAGGATATTCTAAAAATAATAAGCGGCGAATCATATAAACACTCCTACCAAGAAGACTAATTGAATTCATTCATTTTTAACTTTTGGTTGTTTATAATATTAGCTATCCATATCAGTAACTTAGTTAAATATAATACACTAAATTTGCAGCTCATAAAAAATTATGTTACCTAAAGACCATTTAATTATTGCCATAGATTTCGACGGAACCATTGTTGAGGATGCTTATCCTCAAATTGGAAGTCCGAAACTATTTGCTTTTGAAACGCTAAAAGAGCTTCAAAAAGACGGACATAGGCTTATTTTATGGACCTACAGAAATGGTGAGCGGTTACAAGAAGCGGTTGATTTTTGTACAAAAAAAGGTATCAATTTCTATGCGGTTAACAAAAACTATCCTGAAGAGAAATTCCAGGGCAAAGTCAGCCGAAAAATCCATGCAGATCTTTTCATTGATGACAGAAATGTTGGAGGCATGTTAGGATGGGGGGAAATTTATAAACTCATTAAAAATAACCCCGATGCCAATCTTCCTTTGCCTAAGAAAAAGAAATGGCACTGGCCATTTTAAATTATTTTATTTCGAAATATTCCCTTTCTAATTGCTCCCTATGATTTGGGTGTGCCAGATTAATCAAAGCCATAGCACGTTGTCTCAATGTTTTACCGTATAGATTGGCAACACCAAATTCTGTAACCACATAATGAACATGAGCTCTTGTTGTAACTACCCCTGCTCCTTGTTTTAGAAACCTCACTATTCTGTTCGCTCCTTTTTTAGTTGTGGAAGGCAAAGCAATGATAGCTTTTCCTCCATGGCTCAAGGAAGCTCCTCTGATAAAATCCATTTGTCCACCTACGCCTGAATACATATTACAACCTATAGAATCGGCACAAACCTGTCCGGTTAGATCTACCTCAATAGCAGAATTAATAGCCACCATTTTTGGGTTTTGACGTATATTGACCACATCGTTTACATAGTCGGCACCTCTCAATTCAATAAAAGGATTATCATCTACATAATCATAAAGGCGTTTAGTACCCATTAAAAATGTTGCCAAGGCTCTACCCCTATCTATACCTTTGTAATTTGAATTAATAACATCTTTTAATATCAGATCAATTACACCGTCTGATAACATTTCTGTATGAATACCTAAATTTTTATGATGCCCTAATCTATTTAAAACCGCATTTGGTATAACACCTATACCCATTTGTAATGTGCTGCCATCTTCAATTAGTTCAGCCACATGTTGACCTATTTTTTCTTCTACATCAGAAGATACTGGCATTTGCATCTCATGTATTTTGGCTTCAATTTCTACAAAAGAATCTAACTCTGATATATGAATAATACCCGCTCCATGGGTTCTGGGCATTTTAGGATTTATCTGAGCGATTACATGTTTGGCATTATCAAGAGCAGCTAAGGTAGCTTCAACAGAAACTCCCAAAGAACAATATCCATGTCTGTCGGGAGGTGAAACCTGAATTAGTGCTACGTCAATTGGTAAAATATTCTTTTTAAATAATAACGGTAATTCGCTTAAAAAAACGGGGGTGTAAGAACCGTTTCCGGCAGCTAATGTGTGACGAACGTTAGGTCCCAGAAAAAAAGAATTTACATGAAAACTGTCTTTTAATTCGGGATTAGCATAGGGTGCATCACCTTCGATATGTAAATGGCAAACTTCTACATTCTTTAACTCTTCGTGCCTGCTTGTCATCGCGTTTATCAAGGCTTGAGGAGCAGCAGCAGCAGCGTGTATATAAACTCTATCATTATTTTTTATGACTTTTACAGCGTCTTCTGCGGATATGGCTTTATACATTTTTTTTGTTTTTATTAGATATCAAAATTAAAAGTTTAAAACAATATAAAACATGTCGAAAATCATGATTTGGAACAATTTATACATAATTATATTTAAATTATCTTTGCACTTTATATTAAAAGAATGATTAAAATAAAAACCAAAGAAGAAATAGAATTAATACGTGAAAGCGCTTTGATCGTATCGAAAACCTTAGGGATTTTGGCAGGTGAAATAAAACCGGGCGTTACCACGCTTTATTTAGATAAATTGGCAGAAGAATTTATTCGCGATAACGATGCAAAACCAGGTTTTCTCGGATTATACGATTTTCCCAATACCCTATGTATGAGTCCAAATGCACAAGTAGTTCATGGAATTCCAAATAACGAGCCTTTAAAAGAAGGTGATATTATTTCTATTGATTGTGGAGTTCTTAAAAACGGTTTTTATGGTGATCATGCCTATACTTTTGAAGTAGGTGAAGTCGATGAAGAAACGAAAAAACTATTGAAGGTAACCAAAGAAAGTCTTTATTTAGGCATCAAAGAATTTAAAGCGGGCAATAGAGTTGGTGATGTAGGTTATGCGATTCAGAATTACTGTGAAAGTTTTGGTTATGGCATAGTTAGAGAACTAGTTGGACATGGATTAGGGAAAAAAATGCATGAAGACCCCGAAATGCCCAATTATGGTAAACGCGGTAAGGGAAAAGTATTTAAAGAAGGTATGGTTGTCGCCATCGAGCCCATGATAAATTTAGGAACTCACAGAATTAAACAACTTAAAGATGGATGGACGATTTTAACAGCTGATGGAAAGCCATCCGCCCATTTTGAACATAATGTAGCTATTGTAAACGGAAAACCAGAATTGCTATCAACCTTTCAATATATCTATGAAAAAATGGGCATAGAAAGTAACGAAGAAAGAGAATTCCGTCAAAAAGAGCTAGTGCTATAAATTTGACACTTTTCAAATACATACTAAATACAATACCCAGGCCAATTTTGATAAAACTAAGCTATTGGGTTCGGCCGTTATTGGCTTTTTATCTAAAAGGCAATAAATATATAGATCCGATCGACGGTAAAGGGTTTAGAAAATTCTTACCCTATGGTTATGGCATTCAAAGACCAAATGTACTTTCACCAAGTACCCTCTCCTTGGAAAGACATCGTTTATTATGGCTGTATTTACAGAATGAAACTGATTTTTTTAAAAGTAAAGGGGCCACTAAAACTAAAGTGTTACACATGGCTCCCGAACAATGTTTTCTATCAAGGTTTAAAAAACTATCCCATATCGATCTTATTACTGCCGACCTATACTCACCTATTGTAGATGTAAAAGCTAACATCTTGAATTTGCCTTTTGATGACAATAGTTTTGATATTATTTTTTGTAATCATGTATTAGAACATATCGAGGATGATAAAAAAGCCATGCAAGAATTATATCGAGTTTTAAAACCCGGCGGTATGGGAATATTTCAAATTCCCCAAGATTATTCCAGAGAAAAAACCTATGAAGATTTTACTATAAAATCTCCTTCAGAACGCGCTAAACATTTCGGTCAATACGATCATGTGCGTGTCTATGGAAAAGATTATTTTGAAAGGTTAAGGGCTGTTGGTTTTAAAGTACATGAAGTAAATTATTCGAAAAAGATATCGCCCGAAGAAATTGAAAAGTACAGGCTAATGAAAGATGAAATTCTTCCTGTTTGTTTTAAATAATTTATTGTAGAAGCTTGAGATCATCTGCAATTAACCACCCTATTCTGCCGTCGGCTATTTTAATTTTTTTCCAATTATCCAAACTTTCCAAAACTTCAACTTTAGTACCTTCGTGTAGTTCGAAATTAACCTCACTTGACTTTGTAGGTGCGCTTTTAACATCTGTTTGTTGTGCAAAAATTATCGCCTCAATATGTTTACTCACATAATTGTAATTCTGATAGGCAAAAGCAATGATGATCAAAGCTAAAATTGCAGTTATATTACCCGTAATAAAATAGATTCGTTTATTTAAGCTATTATATGAAAAGTGATATGATAAAAACAATATTGCAAATAAAAATGACAAGCCCACAGCAACCCATGCCCAAGTATTATATGTCAATTTTAAAATTAGATTTTCATTAATTTTTTGAGAAAATGTTTGAGGTAAAGGCTCAATATTATCAATCGCCATTCGTTTGGCGAAACCGAGATTAAATCGCGCATCATCATTGGTTGGATTCAATAATAATGCCTTTTCATAATAATAAATGGCAGGAGCTACTTTATTGAGTTTATAATAGGCATTCGCTATATTGTAATACAATAAGTCGGATTGGAGGCCGGCTTGATCAATTTTATTATAAAGATTTAAGGCCTCATCATATTTCTCGTTCTGATATAATTTATTTGCTTTTACAAACAATGAGTCCGGACCTTGTGCCGACAAAAAGTTCGAATAGATTAAAAACAATATGATTACTAATTTTTTCATAAGATTAAAACAACTTTTAACTATAGTTGTTTGTCAATTTTCGCAATGACTTCTCTTGCTTTATTATATTCCTGTTTCATCATAACATTTGTTGTTGGGGTATAGCGCGCATAATCACAATCATCAAAAACTTTAATAAAATCGTCAATTGCGTTTTTATCAACATTTCGTTTCTTTAATAATTCCCGTATTTTTTCTTTACTGATTTCTGATGTTTCAACTTGCAACTTTGCTTTCAGATAGTTATGCAAAGCTTTTTCCAAAGCCACATAAAACTTTTCTTTATTACCCAAATGCTTTTTGGCTTCAGATAAATATTTACGGGCCAACCTATCTGCTTTTCTGCGTTTATTACCTATGATATCGTCATCTCTTTCCTTCTTTTTCGCACCAATGAAAATACCTAAAGGAATTGAGAATAATGGCAGAATTAGCAGCACATAAAATAGATTTGAGCCGAAAAAGTCTTTTTTATTTTGAGCAGGTTCTAATTCAGCAGTGCTGCTTATATATCTTATATCCTTTGCATTATTAAGTACATTTCTCTTAACAATAACTGTAGAATTATCGACCTCTGTTGGTGTTTTTCCTTCAGGAGCACTGATAATAAGTGCATCGGAAGTTATTGTTTTATAAGATTTATCTTCTAAACTAAAATAAGAAAAGGAAACCGGTGGTATTTTAAATTTACCCCTAAACTGAGGAACTACTGTATATTGGTCATAAACACCACCTCTTAATCCGCTAAGGGAAGTAATAATATTTTCCTTATGTTCGGGTTCAAATCTTTCTAATCCGTTTGGTGTTTCAATTTTGGGTAACTCAAATAATTTAAAATTACCCTTACCTGTTACCTCAATCTTTATTTGAGCTGACTCATTTGCTTTTAGCTCTGATTTATTGGTGTTAATTTTAAAATCAAAATCACCTACTGCACCTGAGAAATGAACAGGTCTGTTATTTGAAGGTAATGGTTTGACATCAATTATACGTTTACCAGTAGTGGCAGTAAATGAAATGTTTTTTGTGATCATATTGCCAAATAGATCTGTTCTTCCTACGGGAACTCCCGCATTAATTTCTATTTCCATAGGATCGATCGTAAGCTTACCTGCTTTTTGTGGAATTAGAACAGTCTTTTTTATTACCGCATACCGGTGTGGTTTTCCTTGAAATGTACCATCCTTAGGCTCCCATTGGTTAACTTCAATATTCTGATTCCAAAATCCATTAAACGAAGGAGATTCAACTTCCCTTGGATTTCTAACGTTCACTTTAGTTACATCAACATATATTTTATAAACTACCGATATGCTCTCGCCGACATATGGGTTTGTGTTAGAGATCTCTGCCACTAAATGAATATTTTGAGACGCAACATATCTGGGATCATTGGGATCCTTGGGTATTTCAACAGCATCTGTAACCGTAACCTTAACCGTATTTGCTAATATTTTATTCCCATTAAACTTTATGCTTGCAGAAGGTATTGTAAATACACCTTTGCCCATAGGCTGGATGGTATATGAGTATGATTGTTCAAAAGATTGTTTACCATTTACATAAGAAAAATTGGTTGACTGCATTGGACCTGCCAACACCTTAAAATTCTTGAAATCCGGCGGTGTAAAATCATCAGCGCCCTGTTTATCGATAGAAAATGTAATACGCAAGCGCTCATTCAAACCCAGCCTGTCTTTACTTACAGTTGCTTTAAATGAAACATCCTGAGCCACAATTTGTTGGCTACAGCATATTAATAATATTATTATCCACTTACTCATTTTAATTTCCACCAATATTTTACCAGTCTTTTTCTTGTTTTACTTTACTGCCTTTGGCCTTTTGTGCGTTAACTTTTTGTTGCGTTTTATTCTCTTCGTTATTCATAGCCTCTAACAGCTGTTTTATTTGCTGAGGAGTTAATTTATTTTGTTGAGGTTTTGGCTCTTGTTTGTCTTTATTTTCATCCTTCTTTTCCGGCTTTTTGTCTCCCTTATCTTCGTTTTCCTTATCCTTATTCTGGTCTTCTTTTTTATCCTGATCCTTATTGTCCTGATCCTTATTGTCCTTGTTGTCCTTATTATCTTTATCGTCCTGGTCTTTATCCTTATTTTGATCTTGTTGATTTTTCAGCATTTCTTGAGCCAGTGCCAAATTATATCTCGTTTCATCATCTTTATGGTTATTCCGTAAAGCATTTTTATAGGCTTCGACCGCCTTATCATATTGCTTTTCTTTCATCATAGTATTGCCTATATTATGAAAAGATTCCGCCTTATTCAACTTATTTTCTGTCGTTTTAGACACTAAGTCATAAAGTGGCAATGCCTCTTTAAATCTGTTTTGCTGATAAATAGCATTTCCTAAATTATAATTGGCTTTTTCGTAATTAGGATTTTGTTCCAGCGCCTTTTTATATTGAACTTCGGCATCCACGTAGTTCTCATCATTATAAAGTTCATTCCCTTTTCGGAACAATTGTTTTTCAGCCTGCTTTATTTCCGGTTTTACCATTTTATCCTGGGCAAATCCGATAAAGGTTAGTAGAAATAATAAATATGTTAAGAAAGCTTTCATCTTAATTATTTTTATTTTCATTAAACAAATTTAATTTTTGAATCCATTTCGTTTTTTTGCTAAACATCAATGCATCTATAACTAAAAATAAAATCCCCAAACCAATAAACCATTGAAATTGATCCTTAAAATCGGAAAATTGTTTTGTTTCAAATTCCTTTTTATCGGCCTTCAATAATAATTCTTCTATGTAATCTACGGTTTTAGAAGTATTATTACCTACAATATATTCACCGTCACCATCTGATGCTATTTTCTGCAGCGTTTGTTCATTTAATCTTGTAATTACGGTTTCACCTTCCCTGTCTTTTTTATAACCAATTAAAACGCCATTCCTTTTTAATGGAATGGGCACCCCTTGTGATGTTCCAACACCTATTGAAAATATCTTTATACCTTCTTGCGTTGCTTCATCTGTAATATAGCTCACATTCTCTTCATGATCTTCACCATCAGAAACGATAAATAAAAATCTATTGGTCTGTTCATCGTCGTCATAGAAACTTTTAGCCAATTTAAGTGCTTCATTAATTGCTGTACCTTGGGAAGAAACCATATCGGGATCTGCATTTTGCAAAAACATCTTAGCCGCCGCCTGATCGGTTGTAATTGGTAATAAGGGATATGCATTACCTGCATAAATAATGATCCCTACCCTATCACTTCCCAACTTATCTATGATCTTAGAAATAATTTGTTTTGATTTTTCTAATCGGTTAGGGGCGATATCTTCGGCAAGCATGCTTCTCGAAACGTCTAGTGCAAATACAATATCAACACCTTCTCTTTTAATAGTTTTAAGCTGCGTACCTATTTTTGGGTTCACTAAGGCTATCACCAATAACGCTAAAGCCAATAGAACGGCCAGCATTTTTAAAGTTGATTTGAATGGCGAAATTTCCGGACTTAATTTTTCCAAAAGATTTCTTTCTGAAAATTCTTTTTGTTTTTTTCTTTTCCAAAATGCTACCAATAGAAACAACATAAGCAATAGGCCTATCACTCCAAAGTAATAAAAATATGTCGTCTCCTCTAACTGATACATTTTGGTATTATAAATTAATATGTTTACGAATTATACAATTCATAAAATTTATATAAAACTTCTAAATATTGTAAATCTTAACATCATTTCTAAAAAGATAAAAAGTCCGCCTAAAAGCACAAGAGACCTGTATTTTTCTTGAAAATTGTAATATTTTATTTCTTCAACATCTGTCTTTTCGTATTTATTGATCTCATCATAAATAGATGCCAATTTTTCATTATCGGTAGCCCGGAAGTATTGTCCCTCCGTTTGGGCTGCAATAAATTTTAATAGTTCTTCATCAATTTCTACCGGTTGCATTCTAAATATTAATTGTCCATTGGCGTCTTTCGCTACCGGAAATTGTGCTGTACCATTTGTACCAAGACCTATCGTATAGACTTTAATATCTAATTCTTTGGCTAATTCTGTGGCAGTTTTCGGGTCGACAAACCCAGCATTATTTACACCGTCTGTAAGTAATATAATTACCTTGCTTTTGGCTTTACTATCTTTTAACCGGTTAACGGCAGAACCCAACCCCATACCAATAGCCGTACCTCCATCAATTTCACCCCACTGTAATTTTCTAATAGTACTAATAACAATTTCCTTATCACTTGTGATCGGTGTCTTGGTAAAACTCTCACCGGCATAAACTACGATTCCGATCCTATCATTCGGTCTTTTATTAACAAAATTTGTAGCCACATCTTTCAATGCCTCTAACCTGTTTGGCCTTAGGTCTTTAGCCAGCATACTTGCGGAAACATCAATAGCCATAACAATATCGATCCCTCTTGTGGTTTTTGTTTTCTTGCTAACTTCAACATCCCTTGGTCTGGTAAGGGATAATATCAATACCGTTAATGCCAGCAAGCGCAAAACATATAAGATGGGCTTTAACCTAGCCATCAGCGATTGCTCCACAAAACCTTGAGTGCTAGACATTTTTAAGCTCGCAGCATCTTTTTTACGTACAAAAAAGAACCATACAGCCAATAAAGGAATTAGCAATAATAGCCATAAGAATTCCGGATTTGTAAGTTCTAAATTATTCCACAATTTCATCTTCAATCACATTTTTAGGGTGTAACGCTTCCACTATCTCACCGGTATCTCTTCTATGAATTTCTATTTCATTGATCAGTGGGGTATATTTTGCAAACTTAACCAAGTCGGCCTCTTTCAGTAGCTTTTGTAGTTTTTCAATGATTTCATTAGGTATATTCAACTTGCTCGATGAATTAAAATCTGTAATAGTCTCCATCAACTCATCTGTTGTAGATTCTAATGCCGGTATATTCAATTCTCTTTCTATATATGAGCGAATAATATCAGTTAGTTCAACATAATATTGTTTTATTTTATTCTTTTGCCACAGTTGCTTTTCATCGAGTTCTTTTAATCTTCTTAAAGCCAATTCATAAGGTGGAATTTTGGCTATAATTTCTTCAACCGTCTTCTTTTTCCTCAGAACAAAATAGAGTATAATTGCCAGTAGGAGAAGTATACCGAGTATCCACCACAAATACGATTTAAAATCATCGAAGGTATAAGGTTCACTTTGAATCGCTTTAATTGGATACATCTTTTGTTTCGTCGTATCAACGGCTACCGTAGCCACATCGATCAATACAGAATCGATAAAATAAGGTTGACTCCAGATATAAATAGGTTGTTTTGGAATTACATACCTGCCACTATCGAAACTAGTAAGTTTATACTTTTTTACAAGCCTGTTCTTTAGCGTATCTATATTTAGAGATTCTACAATTTCGATTCTCCCCAGGCTGTCGAGTTGAAGCTCCGGAAAGACCACCCCTGCTTCAGCATCTTCAACATTTATTTCATAATTGATCTGCTCTCCAATTCTTATTTTGGTTGTATCTACTTTTACAGAAACTTTAGGTTGATTTTGGCCAAAACCAAAAAAACCGACAAGTAATATACTATATAATAGATATGATCTCATGTTTATTCTTTAATTCCTTTTTGCTCCTCTTCGTTTAAAATAACTCAATAATTTTTTTACATAACTTTCATCGATACGCGAATTGATTATTCCCGATCCGCTCCTTCTAAAAGTATTTTCAAAATAATCTACACGTTTCAAATAATTTGCTTTATAATTAGTTCGTACCGTTTTGGAATTTGTATTTACTAATATCGTCTGATCTGTTTCTGCATCTAATATTGGCACCATTCCTAATTTGGGGATTTCTACTTCGTATCTGTCGAATACTCTAATTCCCGTTACATCATGTTTCCGGCCAACAATTTTAAGCGCATTATCATAATTATCATCCATAAAATCTGATAAAATAAACACGATAGCTTTCTTTTTCATCACATTAGAAAGATATCTCAATGCTTTGGTAATGTCGGTTTTTTTACTCTTGGGGTGAAATTCTATAAGCTCCCTAATGATTCTCAATACATGGGATTTTCCCTTTTTTGGTGGAATAAATAATTCTATCTCATCTGAAAACAACAGAAGGCCCACCTTATCATTGTTTTGAATCGCCGAAAACGCCAATGTTGCGCTGATCTCCGTAATCGTGTCTCTTTTAAATTGTTTGGTAGTACCAAAGAACTCAGAATTACTCACGTCAACCATCAATACCATGGTTAACTCTCTTTCTTCTTCAAACACTTTGACAAAAGGTTCTTGATATCTTGCCGTCACATTCCAGTCTATAGATCTTACATCGTCACCATACTGGTATTGCCTTACTTCAGAAAATGTCATACCTCGTCCTTTAAAGGAGCTGTGATATTCTCCTGAAAAGATATGATCGGACAAGCGTCTTGTCTTGATCTCTATCTTCCGAACTTTTTTTAGTATTTCTTTAGTATCCATTTTTTGAATTAAGCATGTAGATTATTGAATTACGAAGTATGCTATTTTAATCTTTTAACAGAATACTTATATCGCAGTTCATTTTTCTGAATCAAAAAATTCTAGGGGACTTCTATTTCGTTAACTATTTGATTTATGATGTCGACGGAAGTAATATTTTCTGCTTCTGCTTCATAAGTTATTCCAATTCTATGCCTTAAAACATCATGAACAATAGCTCTTACGTCTTCAGGAATCACATATCCTCTTCTTTTAATGAATGCATAGCATTTTGACGCCATGGCAAGGTTTATACTACCCCGTGGTGAGGCACCAAAACTTATTAATGGAGCTAAGCTCGGCAATCTATAGTCATCTGGATTACGGGTGGCGAATATGATATCGAGAATATACTTTTCAATTTTCTCATCCATATATACCTCTTGAACAGCCTTTCTAGCATTTAGAATTTCCTTTAAAGAAACTACTGCATTAACTTTGTCATAATTACCGCTCAAGTTATTCCGCATGATCAATTGTTCATCATCTATTTTTGGATAATCTATCACCGTTTTTAGCATAAAACGGTCAACCTGAGCTTCTGGTAACGGATAGGTACCTTCTTGTTCAATTGGGTTTTGAGTTGCCATTACCAAAAAAGGTTCAGGTAATTTAAAAGTCTCATCTCCAATGGTAACTTGATGTTCTTGCATGGCCTCTAGTAATGCCGATTGCACTTTTGCTGGCGCCCTGTTAATTTCATCAGCTAGCACGAAGTTGGCAAATACCGGACCTTTCTTAATCGAAAAGTCATTATCCTTCATATTATAGATCATCGTACCGATGACATCGGCAGGCAAAAGATCCGGGGTAAACTGTATTCTACTGAATGACCCTTTAACAGCTTTAGAGAGGGTATTAATAGCTAGAGTTTTAGCCAAACCAGGGACTCCTTCTAATAAAATATGACCATTACCCAATAAACCAATCAATAATCGTTCTATCATGTGTTTTTGACCGACGATGACCTTTTTCATTTCTAAATTTAATAGGTCAACGAAAGCGCTCTCTTTTTCGATTCTTTCATTAATCGCTCGAATATCTACACTCGACTGTTGTTCTTCCATTTTTTAATATATTTATTGTAGTACTAACTATTTTTTTGGTTAGCAAACTTACTGTTTAAGCTAGGCTTTTGCTGTTAAAATTTGGTTAAAAACCATAGTTTAATTTAATTCAATTTCGAATTATTTTGACTGATTTTTCGGGTAGTTTAGAAGGAAATTAATTTGAAAATAAATTATCAAATGTTCTTATATAGGCACTCCGAACACTAAAGGTAATTTGTGGTCGACTTTGGTGGACGATTCAAATATCCTGGAGAGGTAATAAAGTTTATAGTTCTAGCAGCTGTGGTAAAAGTTGGAATTACTATTAAGTTTTAATATTGTTCTTTATCATTAGGGAAATCTCCCGATTTGACATCTTTGATATAATGTTTTAAAGCACCATTCATTTCTTCATATAGATCTAAATATCGACGCAAAAACCTCGGGCTAAATTCATGTGTTATTCCTAACATATCATGAATAACTAACACCTGTCCATCAACACCATTACCTGCACCAATTCCAATTACCGGAATACTTACACTTTGTGCAACCTCCTTGGCTAATTTGGCCGGGACTTTTTCCAACACTATACCAAAACATCCTAGCTCTTGAAGAACCAAGGCATCTTCTTTTAATTTATTTGCTTCTTCTTCTTTTTTGGCTCTAACGGTATAGGTTCCGAATTTGTATATTGATTGTGGTGTTAGACCCAAATGACCCATCACCGGAATACCCGCAGTCAATATTCTTGAAATCGATTCTGATATTTCCTTGCCTCCTTCTAATTTAACGGCATGGGCTCCAGCTTCTTTCATGATCCTGATAGCAGAATCCAAAGCGTTTTTAGAATTGCCCTGGTAAGTACCGAAGGGTAGATCTACTACAACCAGACTTCTCTCAATTGCCCGTATCACCGACGAAGCATGATAAATCATCTGGTCTAGGGTGATAGGCAAGGTTGTTTCATGCCCTGCCATTACGTTTGAGGCCGAATCGCCAACTAAAATTACATCCATGCCGGCATGATCTACAATTTTAGCCATAGAATAATCGTATGCTGTTAACATCGCAATTTTTTCTCCATTTCGTTTCATCTCAATGAGAGACTTGGTAGTTATTCTTTTATATTCCTTTTTTGCTGCTGACATGATTGATTTACAGTTTAGTTAATTTCCTTTACCGGACCTTCATCTTTTTGTAATATTGAAGGAAACAACAAAGGTGCAAAGTTTTTTACTGGATTGTATAATACTGAAGACTCGAAATTTTGTTCACTAACAAATGGTATTGTTTTATTCAATTTGTTAAAAACAATAAGAACAACACTAAGTATCAATCCGATTTTGGCCAAACCAAAAGCGGCTCCAAGAACCTTATTCATGATGCCTAATGAAGCAGTATCGGCAATTTTCGTTAATAATTTTCCAGACAGTGATATTATAATTACAATGACAAGAAAAGTAATGGCAAAAGCTGTAATTTGTATATATTTTTCAGCCCAATCTACTTTGTCTTTTAGAAAATCGGCTGCAACATACGAAAAATGTATGGCTCCGTAGAGGCCTAATGCTAGCGCGACCAGAGAGGTTACTTCTATAAAAAAACCCTTTAAAAAACCTCTTACCAATCCAAAAAGTAATAAGGCCGCCAATATGATATCAAAAGTGTTCATCAAATAGTTTTGACAAAGATATTATAATAATTTAGACTTCATCTATTGTGATCGTCTCTCCAATATAGACCAATATTTTTCTTGTCACTTTAAAACCAATTTGTCCCATTATACTGGCATAATTGTTAATTTGATCTCGATACTTTGCTTCTGGCTTACCAGTCTTATAATCCAGAATCACCACTTCATTGTTATCATTCATAATTATCCTGTCGGGTATAATAATTTCTTTTGATGATGTAAGGATCTCTCGCTCGCTCATTACTTTGATATTTTGCTTAAAATATTGGGATAATTCAGGGTGATTTACGACTTCTAGAAGGACATTTTTTAAAGGTTCCTTGTCTTCAATTTTAAGATTTCCAATATCGATATACTTCCTTAATATTTCATCAATATCATCAGCAGTTTTGATATGGGCCAATAAATCATGTATCAAGTTACCATAAAGAATAGATTTGCCTGTTTCGGTATCCCACAAAAGGGCTGAACTTGCCACTATGTTAATATTATGAGATTGCCAGGAAGAACTCAATAAGCTACTTAATTCAAAACTCTTTTTAGTTGTTCGCGTTGGTTCAGAATTTCTTTCCGGGTTTCCGAAATAATAATCTTTTTGTTGATCATCCCATTTTTGAATAGAGCTAAGATAATGCATCAAAAACTGCGATGAAGTTCTCATCGAATTTGCAATTTGTTTAGGCTCTGCAATTAAATATAAATGTTCAATGGCTCTCGTAAAAGCCACATACAAGAGATTAAAATTATCTAATTCCAGTTCATCTCGGTGGTGATTATAAAGTTTATTACCCAATTCACCACTTTGTTCAAGTGATTTGTTACAGTTAACAAGTAACGAATCAAAATTATTATAATCTTCTTTGTCTAGAATTGGATACCATATTCTCGGATTCTGTTCTTTATATATATCTAGATCGTAGGGATAAACAACTACAGGAAATTCTAATCCTTTGGCTTTATGAATGGTCATAATTCGCACAGCGTCCTTTTCTTCTGGTACAACAATACTAATTGCGTCTTTTTTTTCTTCCCAATATTCTAAAAAAGCATTGATATCACTTGATTTTTTTTGTGAAAATTGTAAGACCTCATCCAAAAAAAACTGCAAGTATGCATCTGAAGTCGTGTTTAATTTAAATACTCTGATTATATATTCAATTGCCTCATAAAATGGTTGTTGAATAAATAATTTATAGTCGAAATTAAGTCCATGACCCTGCAAGTTCGTAAAGAATTTATCAATTTTTACATTTAGGAAATCCTCAAAAAACTCATGCTTATCAGTCTTTAATTCTAAATAGTCATAAAGAAAGTATAGTACTTGAAGTTTTGCTTCTTTATTGGCGCCATTTTGTAGAAAGGTTAACAAATTGACTATAAAAATTACCTTGTCAGAATTATTTAATAGTAAGGTTTCAGAGCTTATAATTTCAATACCATTATCCGTCAAGAAATCAGCAATAAAAACACCCTGTTTACGAGTTCTGGTTAGTACACATATCTCATTTTTGCTAAAAGTATTATCCAGGTTATTAATTATTTGTAGGGTTTTATTAGCATAAGCAAGGTCCCTTTGCTCTCCTGCTAAATCCTCTTCTATAAATGATATTTGAACATACCCGCCTTTTTTGGTTGTATGCTTTTGATTGTTTTCATTTAAGTAGATCTCTGCATATTGCTTCTTATTAAAAAAAGATGCAACATGTTTAAAAAAGTTATTATTAAAATTAATTACCTCGCTATAACTTCTGTAATTTGTACCTAGTTGCTTGATGTTTTTATCTATAAAAATTGGCCTGGCCGTTTGTGAATTTTCTTGCAAGGAGAGATCTAAAAATTGCTCAGGCTCGCTGCCTCTCCAACGATATATCGCTTGTTTTGTATCCCCAACCAGCAATAAGCTTGTGCCTTCCTGGGATAAAGCATTTTCAACAAGTGGCAACATGTTCTGCCATTGCAACAAGGAAGTATCTTGCATTTCATCAATAAAATAATGTTTGAATTTTTCACCCAAGCGTTCATAAATAAAAGCCACCGGCTGCTCTTGAAGGTTTTTACTTATTATTTGATTAAACTCGGCATTAAGCCTGATGTTTTTTTCTTCTTTTAATTCGTTGAGCATTTTATTTATATTGCTCAATACTGCCAACGGAATTAAACTAGATAGAAACAATTTATTTAAAATATAATCCTGATACAATTCTTCCGAAGAATGATATAAGTCTAATAATTGACCAATTATATTATCTATGGTTGATTTAACTTCGGTGGGTTTTGACTTCGAATAAAAATTACCTTCGTCTAATCTCTCTTTTAATTTATTTTGGTCGAAGAAATTCGCTTTGTCTATGTTAAAGGCCAGATTTTTAAAATGATTTGGCAGCATAGACCTGTAAAAATCATTATGCTGTAATCCACATTTTTCAATAATTTCAAGTGCTTCAATACCAATTTTCTCAAATTGTCTTTCTATTGAGATTTGTCTCTTTACAAGCTTATTTTTTAACAGTAAGTAATCCTTAATGGGCCTCTCCTGTACTTTTTGAACATGAACTTGATCATTTTCATTCAATAATATTTGTGCGATCTCCTTTAAATCATAAGTGATGTCCCATGACTTATCTTCATTTGCCTTTTGTAAAGAGAATTCAATGAGTACATTGGTCAATTCTTGATCTTCACCAATCTTAGATATCATTAACTCAACCGCTTCGTTCAATAAGGATTTGGCATCCATTTCAACCTCAAAATTGAGTGATAATCCTAGATCAAAAGCAAAACTTCTTATCAACCTGTATGTAAAACTATCTATGGTTGTAATATGAAATGCTGAATAATTATCTAAAATACTATGAAGTACTTTTTTAGCTCTTACATGTAAGGTTTGATCACTTATTGATAGTTCATTCTCGAGTAAAACAAAGGTTTCGCTTTTATTTACCAATATGTCGCTTTTAGCAAATTCTCGAAGGCTTTGAATTACGCGATCCTTCATTTCGGCCGCAGCTTTATTGGTAAAAGTAACTGCTAAAATTTGTTGAAACCTATTTGAATCGGGTGTGCTTAAAAGTATCTTGAGGTATTCTTTCACCAAGGTAAAAGTTTTACCACTCCCTGCGGAAGCATTATAGACCTGAAAAGAAGATTGATTTTGCACCATTTAATTTTATGCAAATTACGATTTATTGACTATAATTCGAATTTCAAAGACTTTTAAAAAGAAGAATTATTCTTTAGTTTAATATTTTGATCCGTCAATGTATACACTAAACCCAGCCGCAATATAATTCATGGAATGATTCATGCCTGAACCAAATGAAAAATCAAGTTGAAAGTTTTTGTTTAATAAATGAGTAATTCCCATATCAAATCTTGCCAAATGATTATCCAAGTCGATAAATTCGCCATAAGGTTCTATATAAATTCCTGTTTTTTCATTGATCGATACTCCTAAAGCCATTGAGTAGGTCAAATTACCATTTTCCTTTCCGAAATAATCGTATCCGATATTATATCCAAGGCTCATTTTTTCGTTCAATTTATGAGAAATTGAAAGTTTGTTTATGGTTCCAAGACCATTATTTGAAAGTTCTTTAGTACCTGATGGTATTATTAAATGTGAAACCAGAGCTATTTCGGTATTTATATCTTCCTTTTTTAAAAATTGGATTTTAGTTCCAATTTCTATATCACTTATTCCAATAACCTCTTTCGAATCCGTTAAGTTCTTGATACTTTCTAATTGATTTAAAACCCGTATTTCTATACCTTTAGTAATTCCATATCTAAATAAGGTTGTTGGCGCTAATAGTTGCCTCTCAGAAATATCCCCATTATCAGAAAATCCAATCAAGACACCAGTTTCTATCTGTAAACTTCCCTTTTGAATTGTTGATGAACTTTCAGTCTGATCTGGTCTGTCTGTAATAATCTCTTGACCATATATTGAATAATTCATTAAAAAATAAAGAGCAAAAACTAAATACAATAAGCTATAGCTTGTTTTTCGCATAAATCTTTTAAACGAACAACCTCCAAATTTGCGCAACTAAAAAAGTCACCACAAAACCTAAGGCCACAGGCATTA
Organism: uncultured Aureibaculum sp.; assembly: GCA_965369125.1. GTDB lineage: Bacteria > Bacteroidota > Bacteroidia > Flavobacteriales > Flavobacteriaceae > Aureibaculum. The sequence continues at coordinate 29,581 of CBDUPN010000014.1, forward strand.
AAGTAGCTACAGATGTCCATTTTATACTTTTAGTTTCTTTATATATGGTATAAATAGTTGTACTGCAGGGATTATGTAATAAACTAAATAACATTAGATTAACAGCAGTGAGCAATGTCCAGCCACCAGCTCTTAAAATATCGCCCGTTGCATTGGCAGAGTCTAATTCGAACATAACACCGGCACCTTCACCACCTGCTATCCCAGTTACCAATACAGTTAACATCAAAATCGTGGGGATTACTATTTCGTTTGCAGGAATAGCAACTATATAAGCGACTAAAATTACGCCATTAAGTCCGAGTAGAAATCCAAATCCGTCAAGAGAGGTGATCATCCAAGATGCAATACTCTGATCTCCAATAATGATATTCGATATAAGCCAAATCACAGCTCCTGCAGGTGCAGCAAAGACTATGGCTCTCCAAAGCACAATAAGTGTTCGATCGATAAGTGAAGTATAAATTGTCTTCCAAAATCGCGGAGGCCGATAGGGCGGTAATTCTAAATTAAAAGTAGAAACTTCTCCTTTTAAAACTGTTTTCGATAATGCCCATGAACTCATAAACATAAAGAACATTCCCAGAATAGCGATGCCAATAACGGCTCCTACAGAAGCCAGTCCCGATAAGGATTTCGGTACAACAGCACCAATAAAAATGGTGGCTATTAATATTTGAGTTGGCCATCGGCCGTTACATAAAGAAAAATTATTGGTTATAATGGCAATTAACCGCTCTCTAGGGCTATCAATAATTCGTGTAGCAACAACACCAGCTGCGTTGCACCCAAATCCCATACTCATGGTTAAAGCTTGCTTACCATGTGCCCCTGATTTTTTAAATAAATAATCTAAATTAAAAGCCACTCTGGGTAGATAACCAAAGTCTTCCAATAATGTAAATAATGGGAAAAATATGGCCATTGGCGGAAGCATTACCGCAATTACCCATGCAACAGCTAAATACACGCCGTCGATTAAAAAGCCATCTAACCACCAAGGCATGCTAATGGCTGTAGCCAATTCTTTTAAAGCCGGATGGACATTGTCTAATAATAAGCTTGCAAGCATGGACGAAGGATAATTGGCACCGATGATCGTCAACCATAGAACTACAGCTAAAATAATGAACATTAAGGGGAAACCCCAAACCTTACTCGTTATGATCTTATCAATTTTAGCATCAAAACGAAGTTCACCTTTGTCATTTTCATTTTTAACAGAACCTTTCACGATTTCAGAGGCATCTGCATAAATTCCTTCAGCCAGATTATCGTGAAAATCATCTCCAATTTTCCAACGGAGATCATTCGATAATGCTATAATATTTTCTATTGATTTATTCATAGTTTTTTCTTTGCTAAACCAATTCTCCTGTTTTTAGAGCGTCAATTATATGGCTATCTCCTTCGAGTAATCTAAATGCAATCCACCTGCTATTTGGAATTTCTGGAAACTCCTTTTCTATTTCTAGACTTAGTTTTTTAACGGCATCATTGATATTTTCAGGCACATTTTTAATACGATGAGGCTTACATTTTATAGTTCCATCTGCCACTTCACTTATTGTTTTAGTCAATTCTGGTATCCCTTTATTGAACCTTGCACTGGTGGGAACCACAGGGATCCCAAGATCTCTGGCCAAGGATCTTTCATCAATTGTTAATTTGTTTCTTTTCGCCTCGTCCATTAGATTTAAACATAGCACCGCCTTGTCTGTTATCTCAAGAATCTGTAAAACTAAATTCAGATTTCTTTCTAATCTGCTAGCGTCAACCACAATCACGGTTACATCTGGTTTTCCAAAAAGAATAAAATTTCTTGCCACTTCTTCATCTTGCGATGTGGATAGCAATGAATAAGTTCCCGGCAGGTCAACAATCTTATATTTTTTGTCATTGTATTCAAAGGCTCCTTCCGCTCTGGTTACAGTTTTACCGGGCCAATTACCGGTATGCTGCCGCAACCCTGTTAAAGCGTTAAAAACAGTGCTTTTTCCGGTGTTAGGGTTACCCGCCAAGGTTATCACATAATCTATATTTTCGGTATCTACACCTAATTTTTTTAATCCTTTCGCGCTATATTGTGGACATGCCTCGCATGCTCCATTTACTTTATTTTCCATCTTTTAATTTTTTTGAATTAAGATTTTTGAGGCCTGATCGTTACGTAAGGCAATAGAAGTTCCTTTTACCAAATAGGCCACCGGATTTTTCAAAGGACTTTCCATATCTATCCTAATTGTTGTTCCTTTGACAAAGCCCAGGTCTAATAATCGCCTTCTACTTTCGCCTCTGCATTCTTTAGAAATTCCTAAGATAGTAGCTGCTTCATTTAGTTTTAAACTCGATAATCTTATGGTGTTTTCTTCAACAACAATATCTTTTTCTAAAACATCTACGGTAATATTCGAAGCCACCACGGGAGCCAGTTTAAATTCTTCACCTTCTGCGTAAAATACAATCCGTTCCGGATTATTTTCCACCACACGTACTTGAGAGCCTATATGAATATTCTCGGCCAATATCTGTTTATAGATAACCTCGGGCTCATCTTCAATATGTGTTATTTTTCCAATCGTATTTGTTGGTAAAATAGAAAGGGCCACTCCATTCACATCGGCGATTTTGCCCATCTTCGTAGGTATTGGGTCTCCGTGTGGATCATAGATTGGATTACCAAGTTTCATCGCGAGCAAATTGGTTTCCTCATGGTTCAATTTATGTTCCATGTCCTCTGCCCTGTCATGCCACTCACGTTTATCGAATCCTGTTTTTTCTGCCAAATATTTTTCCCATAACCTGTGTACTCTCACAATTCTTAACGCATAATCTCTTCCGGAATTTGTGAGTTTTAAAACATCTCCTTTTAGTTCGATCAATTCGATGATCGACATCTTTTTCAATACATCGATTATTAAACCGTCGTTAAATTTCAAGGATCTGGTTACATTGTTAATTGTGGCTTCTTTCCCCGTATTTTCATCATGATATAGCTGTTTTAAAATATCTTCTATGACGGTTTTTTCATTAAGCCTTAAATTATTTTTAAATACCCAGAACCATCCTTTGGTTGGCCTGAATAAAAAATAGCTCAATATTACAATGACTGTAAATATTATAAGATTATATAATGGATTTGATAAGGTCATTTTATGTTTTTTAGATATAAATTATCGGCTACATTCTCTGAGATAATAAATTGTTTTGAATTCATTTCAATTTGCATAGACCTATCAAATGGCTCTACACTTAATACCTTGATCGTATTGCCAATGGCAATCTTTTTTTTATTCAAATATTTGAGAAAATCAGCCGAGGAATCTTTAACACTTAATAAAATACTTTGTTCATTTTCTTTCAAGGCCGAAAGTTTAACCTTATTTCTCTTCTCTATATTTCCGTCTTTATCAGGAATTGGGTCTCCATGCGGATCTACGCTTGGGTATTCTAAAAATCGATCCAACCGTTCAATAAGTTCCTCAGATTTAATGTGCTCTAACTGCTCGGCTATTACATGAACTTCATCCCAGGAAAAATTTAATTTATCAACTAAAAAAGATTCCCATAAACGATGTTTTCTCACAATTAACATGGCCACTTTTTTGCCTTTTTTTGATAATTGAACGCCCTGATATTTTTTATAAACTACCAGCTGTTTTTCTGATAGTTTTTTGATCATATCAGTGACGGAAGAAGCTTTGGTTTGTATTTTCTTAGCAATCATATTGGTACTTACACCCTTATCACTTTGGGTCTCGAGAGAATAGATAGCCTTTATATAATTTTCTTCAGCCTGGGAAAGCATTTGTCTAATTTTTTGACAAATATAAATATTTTTTTAGACTTGTCTAAATATTTATTAAGCTAATATTAATTGTATATTTGATCAACAAAACTTATATCAATGTTAAGCTGTCAAAAAGATAAATTTAAATTACCCGAAACAGTGACTTATCTTAACGGGGCCTATATGTCTCCATTACTTAAAAGTGTTGAAAAAATAGGCCACGAAGCGGTTTCCAAAAAATGCCTTCCTTATGAAATAATAGCAGAGGATTTCTTTAGTGGCGTTGAAAAATTAAGAAAGGCATTTGCTGATTTTATTGATGTTCCCGATTATCAAAATACAGCTGTTATTCCTTCTGTATCTTATGGGATTGCTACGGTTGCAAATAATATTAAATTAAGATCAGGTGATGAAATAGTAATTGCCGATGGTCAGTTTCCCAGTAATGTATATGCCTGGCAAAGTATTGCAAAAGAATATAATGCTAAGGTAAATATTATTAAACCGCCTGCTTCCTTCAAAAAAAGAGGATTAATTTGGAATGAGAACATTTTAAGTGCTATAAATAATAAAACAGCCTTGGTTTCATTAGGCCCTGTTCATTGGGCAGATGGCACCATATTCGATCTAATATCGATACGTGAAAAAACGAAAAAACATAACGCCTTAATGATCATTGACGGCGCACAAAGTATAGGGGCTTTGCCATTTTCTGTTAAAGACATTGACCCAGACGCTGTTGTAACTGTCGGTTATAAATGGCTTTTAGGCGCCTATGGTTTAGGAATGGCTTATTATTCCGATTTTTTTAATGATGGTAAACCCATTGAAAATAACTGGATCAACAGGTATAACAGCGAAGACTTTAGCCAGCTGGTAAACTACCAACCGAAATATCAACCCAAGGCCGGGCGTTATAATATGGGAGAATGCAGTAATTTTAATTTGGTGCCTATGCTCACTAAAAGTATCGCACAATTATCGGATTGGAAACCGGATAATATTC
>CBDUPN010000015.1:0-31821 GCA_965369125.1 uncultured Aureibaculum sp.
TGGATCTTTTGAGTAGCGAGAACGAGATTTGAACTCGTGACCTCAGGGTTATGAATCCTGCGCTCTAACCAACTGAGCTACCTCGCCATTTTTAAGGTTGCAAATATAAAAACAAATTTAGTTGAGACAAGAGTTCTCCCTCAATTTTTTTGTAAAAAAGTTTTTTTACATATGAGAATATATATATATTGTCGGACCAAGATAAATAATACAATTAATGCCAGATAAAATAAAATTTGAATTAGAATTCCCGATGCATTCATCGCCTGCATTTTTATATCAGTACCTATCAACGCCCGATGGACTAAGTGAGTGGTTTGCCGATAATGTAAATTCTCGAAGCGATGTTTTTACATTTATTTGGAATGACAGTCAGGAACAGGCAAAAAGATTATCTTATAAAACAAATGAAAAAATAAGATATAAATGGTTAGAAGAAGAATTTGAGGGAGCATATTTTGAATTTAAGATCTTAGTTGACGAACTGACAAAAGATGTCTCATTAATTGTAACAGATTTTGCAGAAGAAGATGAAGTGGAGGAGTCTAAGATGTTTTGGGAAAATCAGATTTCTGAATTGAAACATACCATAGGTGCCTAAGAATTATTAAACCATATATAAGCCTTGACTTCCTCAAGGCTTTTTTTATACATTTACTTTTTATTTTATTATGATAAATTTTAATGGAAAAATAATATCGGAAAATAGTGTTCCATTAGGCATTCAGAATAGGGCATATAAATATGGCGATGCCCTTTTCGAAACGATAAAAGTCAAGGACGGCAAAGTCAATTTTATAGAAGATCATTATTTTAGGTTAATGGCTTCTATGCGAATGCTTCGAATGTCGATCTCTATGGAATTCACATTAGAATTTTTTGAAAATGAAATATTAAAAACAGTAAATGCCAATAATTTGAGTTCGGCAAGAGTGCGGTTTTCGGTAAACAGAAAAGACGGGGGTTTATATGCACCGACTACCAATGCCATAGATTTCTTGATTGAAGCGAATGAACTTAAAACAATTTCCAGATCAACTTATGAAATAGATATCTTTAAAGATTATTATGTATATTCTGGAGTATTGTCTACGCTGAAAACAAATAATAAGATATTAAATGTCCTTGCCGGAATTTATGCAGAAGAAAATGGCTTGGATAATTGTATTTTATTGAACGAAAAAAAACAGGTAGTAGAAGCCTTGAACGCTAATATTTTCTTGGTAAAGGAAAATCAAATAATAACACCATCACTTACGGAAGGATGTTTAAAAGGGGTCATGCGTAAGAACATTATTAAAGCGATTCAAAAAGATGAAAGATATGAGATCATTGAAACTCAAATTTCACCTTTTGAAATGCAAAAGGTAGGCGAAGTTTTTATCAGCAATGCGATTATGGGTATCCAGGCTGTAACAAAATACAGAAAGAAACTTTATAGCACTGAGACTTCAGACTATATAAAATCAATATTAAAATTATAGGAAGTAAATCTTAATTTAAGCTGGGATTTTCCGGGGCATTTGCCCAAATTCGATATTCTCCACCAAATTTCATTAGCTGGTCTTTCCAAAAAGACTTTACGGCAATATCAAATATATTTTGGTAGTTGTTTTCTATGACTATCCATGAAGTAGATTGTAATTCATCATGTAGTTGATCTTTACTCCAACCCGAATAACCCAAAAAGAACCGGATGTCGTCTTTTTTAAGAGAATTGCTGGATAATAATTCCTGTACGGCATCGAAATCCCCACCCCAATAAATATCATCGGTAATTTCTAAACTATCGGGAATCAGCTCCGGTACCCGATGAATAAAATATAAATTTTCTTTAGAAACAGGGCCACCATTGTAAATAATAAGATCTGATTCAATCTCGGGAATCAAATCATTTAAAGTATATTTTGAAGGTTTATTCATAATAAAACCAATCGAACCTTCATCATTGTGTTCGGATAACAAAATAACCGACCTATTAAATGAGCTGTCATTTAAAATAGATGGTTCTGCGACCAATAATTTGCCTTTAGAGGGTTTTGTAATATCCATAATGTTTTAATACTCAACTAATATAGTACTTTTTCTCAAAAAAAAAAACTTCCAAAATATTGGAAGTTTTTTTTAATTGGAATGAACAATATTGTCTTAGTTCACAGCACCTCTTAATTCAGCACCTGGTTTAAATTTAACTACTTTTTTAGCAGCAATTTTAATAGTTTTTCCTGTTTGAGGATTTCTTCCTTCTCTTGCAGCTCTTTTAGAAACTGACCATGATCCAAAACCTACTAAAGAAACTCTTCCACCTTTCTTTAATGATTTTTGAACGTTTTTCATCATAGAATCTAAAGCTTTTTTTGCAGCAGCTTTTGTGATCCCTGCATCACCTGCCATTGATTCTATTAAATCTGATTTGTTCATAATTAAATAATTTAAATTGGTTAAATATTTTTATGCTTGTTAAAAGCACCACAAATATAGGTTTTATAGGGGTTCAAGCAATATTTACCGACTTTAAATTCTCAATTTGTTAATAAAATAAGCACTTTTGTTAATAACAGCTAGTTTTTTGACATTATATTTTGTGAAAGCCTATTAATAAAGGCCTTAGAGCATTTTGGCATTTTGATGAAATGAGAATCCGTTTAAGAGATCGGCACTATTCATTTTTCTTTTTCCTGGCAGTTGAAGTTCGTCTAAAATAATAAACCCATCCTTCACGGCTACCTTAATCTCTTTTTTTGAAAAATGCAAACTTCCAACAGCGTGATGGTGTTGTATAATTTCTTTTCTTGCCTTATAAATTTTAACTTCAAGCGTTTCATTTTTATTGTCTATAATTGACCACGCAGTAGGGTATGGGCTTAATCCTCTTATTTTATTATAAATATCGTCGATATTGTGAAGCCAATTGATCTTACAGGTTTCCTTAAAGATTTTAGGAGCCATTTTTAAGGTTTTACCTGATGATTGTTTTTCGTTATTAGGTTGTTTGGTGGTTTTAATTTCACCTTTTTGAATAAGCCTGACAGTGCTAACAACCAAATTGCTGCCTGCATCCATTAATTTATCATGAAGGTCACCAGCAGTATCGGTTTCAACTATTTCGACTTCTTCTTGTAAAATGATCTCACCCGTATCGATTTTTTCATCGATAAAGAAGGTCGTAACGCCCGTTTTGGTTTCACCATTTATAATAGCCCAGTTAATGGGGGCGGCCCCCCTATAATCTGGCAATAAAGAAGCATGTAGATTAAATGTTCCCAATTTAGGAAACTGCCAGACGGTTTTAGGTAACATTCTAAAAGCCACCACGATCTGCAAATCAGGTTTAAGTGCCTTAAGTTCTTTTAAAAAATCTTCACTCTTTAGATTTGTGGGTTGCAAAATAGGTAATTCGTGTTCTGAGGCATATTTTTTTACAGCCGATTGATTTATTTTTCTACCTCTTCCCGAAGGTTTATCAGGAGCAGTAATTACGCCTATTATGTTAAATCGATTTTCAACCAAAGTTTTTAACACACCAACTGCGAAGTCTGGCGTTCCCAAAAATACAATTCGGGGATCATTCATTTTTTACCTTTTCTAATTTGTTATGCGAAGTTATATTTATTTTATTGGTATCCAATAATAATTGCAAAACCCTGAGTACGATATTGGCATCCAAGTTCAATTCATTTATTATTTCTTTGGTCGATAATTGTTCTCGATCGTGAAATAGTTCTAATATTTTAACGGATATCTGCTGATCATCTTTCCTATTAATTTTTTCATCACTTCGCTCGCAAATATCACAAATTCCACAATTAGCTATAAGCTTCTCATCAAAATAATTTAACAAATATCGCGATCGACATACTGAATTATTTTTTGCATATTGAATTACCGAATGAATTTTTTCTTCTCTTATTTTATTCTGCTTTTTAATATTAGAGGAAATATTATTGATCGTAAAATTATCTTCTCTGGGCACTATAAAATGCAACCGGGCAATATTTTTTTGATAATTATAGTGTGTCAATCCATCTTTACTAATGGCAATGAGCATATTTTTTATCTCATCTGTTGTACGGTTTATTTTGGTAGCTAACGCCGATTCATTGATGCTGACTGCCTGTTCGAAAATGCCACCATAACTTCTTAAGATCGTTTTAATCAATAGGGTATTATTTCTTTCCGCATATTGCAAAACCACCTCGGGCGATGCTATGAATTTTAACGTAGACCTATTATGAAGGTTTTCATCAAATAATAAAATATTTTCTCTCTCGAACAATTTTAAGGCATTATAAGTGGGTAATAATTGGGTTTTATAATGCAAACAAAAATCGTTCAGGTCGAAATCAAAAGGAGCTTCTGGTAATTCGCCATAGCTTATATTTAAATAACTATTTATATTGTTATAGATCGTTTTGGCAAAATCAACAGAAACCAGACCTTTTGAAAACCGTTTTTTTAGTTCTGAAATAGTATTTTCATTAGAGAATATATATGAAAAGGCAAGCTCACCATCTCTTCCGGCCCGACCGGCTTCTTGCATATAATTTTCAAGACTAAATGGCAGATCTAAATGAATGATACAGCCTACATTGCTTTTGTCAATGCCCATACCAAAAGCATTTGTTGCAACCATAACTGGTGTTTTTTCTTCCATCCAACTTTCAAAAGACGATTTTTTTTCTTCGGCTGATAATCCTCCGTGATAGTAGGTGCTTTTAAAATTATGTTTGTTTAAAAAGTTACTTACAGTCCTTACTTTTTTTCTACTATTGGCATACAAAATTGAGGGTTTTGCTGATTTTTGAAGAATATTTTTTATATGGTAATAAATATCTTCACTATGAATAATTCTCAATGATAAATTCTTTCGAGATAAGGACTGTTTTATAATTGTGGCCCCATCGATTTCAAGGTTACAAACAATGTCCTCCAGTACCTTGGCAGTCGCCGTGGCTGTCAAAGCAATAATGGGGGCACTGTCAGTCAATTCTTTAACGATGGGTATTTTTAAATAGGCAGGCCTAAAATCGTGACCCCATTCTGAAATACAATGCGCTTCATCAATAGCAATAAGGTTTATATGAAGTTGTTTTATTTTTTGTTGGATAAGAGGCGACTGTAATTTTTCGGGAGATAGATAAAGGAACTTATAATTTCCAAATTGTAAATTATCAAAAGATTTGATAATCTCGTCTTGACTTAATGCCGAGGTTACCGATAATGCCTTTATTCCCTTGTTCTTTAAATTTTTGACCTGGTCGGTCATCAATGCAATAAGTGGCGATATCACCAGGCAAACACCTTCATTTAATAAGGCAGGAATCTGATAACAGATCGATTTTCCTCCACCGGTGGGTAAAATAACAACTGTATTATTTTTCGCCAAGACACTATTTATTATTTTATCCTGCGGCTCAATAAAAGAATCATAATGCCAATATTTTTGTAAAACTTCAAGCGGTTTTACCATTATAACAAGTTTAGGTGATCTAGGATGAAATCTGTTCTTTCTTGCACTTTTCCGTGAGGTACTTCTACCACATTATAGTCAAGCAATGAATAAGCCTCCTTTAAATGATTATAAATAGAAATTGAAGATTCGTAGGTTTCAAACCTTTCCTTATCATTTTTATAGATATCCTTCCATGGGGGAAGTATGAAAATACCATCATAACGGTAAAGATTACTTTTTTTTATATAGGTATCAGGATAGGTGGTTTTGAAATGATCTAAATAAGCATGTACATCGGGAATACCCCTGTCGAAAAATACAGTTTTGGCATCACTATTTATGGCTTCTAAGTATTGTTTTTCTCTTCCCTCTAATAATAGCTCACTAAATAATAAAGGGTCTTTTAAGAAAAGGTATTCTATGCCTTTTTTCCTTGCCATTAAAGTGACCTGCCTCGATATTTCGGGGGTACACGTAAAATTACGTCTTTCTAACTCCTGGATAAGTGTGGTTTTTCCTGTTCCGGGTCCTCCTGTAATGACAAATTTTAATGGCATTTTATATATTTGTATTCTTGTTTAACAAAGAAAAAAAATAATTTTAATTAACCTAAATAATATCTGTATTTTTGTCGACTAATGCAATTTTACAAATCTTGGTATAGAATTTGAATTTAGGAATTAGAAAAATATCAAATTGAAAAAACAAGACGAATTTTACAGGAAATTAAAAATTAGTTTAGAAGAAACTACCATTTTTCCTTCTAAATATATGTTCAAATTTATATTGCCTGCGAATGAGGAGAAAGTTAAGGAGATTGAAGATATATTTAACCATACAGGTGCAGTAATTAATACTAAAGTATCAAAGACCGGTAAATATAAAAGTTTAACTGTACTTGTAACTATGTTAAATGCAGAACAAATAATAATAAAATATAAAGAAGTAGGAAAGGTCGAGGGGGTTATTTCTTTGTGATTAATTTAACAATTCAAGATAAAAATATAAAATATTTTTGCGCGTTCTATGTGTGTATTCTTTTACAGCTGCCCCTGCAACTTTATTTAATTAGATTTTTATGAGATTTAAGAATTTTCTAGGTTACTTTTTTTTGTTATTTATGAGCATAGCTTATGCGCAACAACAAAAAGAGATATTATTTACTGTTGAAGACAATCCGGTTTCTACCGAAGAATTTCTAAAGGTTTTTAACAAGAATCGGGATATTGTTGCCGAAGAGAATAAGAAATCAATAGAGGAGTATTTAGAGTTATATATTAATTATAAGTTGAAGCTAAAACAGGCCTATGACCTCAAATATGATACCGTAAGCTCTTATAAAAAGGAACTTGCCCAGTATAGAGAACAATTGATAACGCCTTATCTAAAGGACAGCAAAATAACAAGATCTTTGGTTAAAGAGGCCTACGACCGGACTAAGGTCGAAATAAATGCAAGTCATATATTAATTCGAATACCACCTAAGGCATCACCAGCGGATACTTTAAAAGCGTATAATAAAATAATAGAAGCCAGGAATAAAATTTTGGCAGGCGCTACATTTGAAGACATTGCTAAAGAATATTCTGAAGACCCGTCGGCACAGGAAAATGGAGGCAATTTGGGTTATTTTTCTGCATTTTCGATGGTTTATCCCTTTGAAAATGCGGCGTATAACACCAAATTAAATGAGATTTCAATGCCTTTTAAAACCCAGTTTGGTTATCATATTGTACAGGTAAACGATTTCAAAGATTCTGAAGGGGAAGTAGAAGTGGCCCATATTATGATCAAAGAAAACCCTCAGGATTCATCATATGCCAAGACAAAGATCAATGAATTATATTCAAAATTACTTCAGAATGAAAACTTTGAATTGTTAGCGAAATTACATTCAGACGATAAAAATTCGGCAACCCAAGGTGGGTTATTGCCACTTTTTAATGCTAATAGAATGATAAAGCCGTTTGCGGATGTGGCTTTTGGTTTGCAAAGAGAAAATGAAATATCTGAGCCCTTCGCTACACCTTACGGTTGGCATATCGTAAAGTTAATTAAAAAGCATCCGGTTAAAGAATTTAACGAGATGAAAGAGGAACTGACTATAAAGATTGAAAAAAGTGAACGCTCAAAAATCGCCGGTAAATCTGTGGTTGATAAGTTAATAAATGAATATAGTATTACAAAGGATGATAATATCTTGCAACTATATTTTAAAAATGACTCCGCTGCAATCGCCAGGAATCTTGGAAATATGATTTTCACCATAAATGGCGATAAAACAGTACTAAAAGATCTGGTTAGTTATAATAGTAAACAACGTAATAAAAGCTTAAAAGATTCGTATAACGAATTTTTTGAATCTAAGATTTTAGACTATTACAAGGATAATTTGGAGAAAACAAATAAAGAGTTTGCATTTACCCTGCAAGAATACAAAGACGGCCTCCTGTTATTTGATGTGCTTCAAGATAAGGTTTGGAACCGTGCAGACACCGATACACTGGGCTTAAAATCATTCTTTGAAAAGAATAAGGCTAACTATCAATGGCCAAAACGAGGTGATGTGATCTTAGCTTCATGTACTAGAAATGAGAAAGCCATGTTGGTTAAAAAATATCTGGAAGAAGACAAAAGTACAGATGAAATTAAAGCATTGGTAAATGAGGGGGCCACTATTCACGTTATTTTCACTTCTGGAATTTTAGCTGAGAATCATAAAAAGTTGCCAAAAGGATTTGTTTACGATAAAGAAAATGTATCTGATGTTTTTGATCTTGGTGATAATAATTTTACAGTTGTTAAGATTAATAAGATAATACCACCGCAACCCATGTTATTCAAAGAAGCCAGGGGTAGGGTCGTTAATGATTTTCAAGAATATTTAGAACAACAATGGATAGACGATTTACGTCAGAGATACACCGTAAAAGTGAATCAAAAAGTATTAAAAAAATTACTTAAACAAAATTTAAACTAGGTTGTACAAACAATTATTTTATATAATTCTATTAACGCTAAGTACTTATTCTTGTATAAATCATCAGGACGATAAAGTGCCTATTGCAAAAGTATATGATAAAGTTCTTTTTCTAGATGATGTTAAAGAAATTATGCCGGAAGAGTTAACCAAGGAAGATAGTATTTTGTTTGTCACTAGTTATATAAACAAATGGGCAAAGGAGCAATTATTACTTCAAAAAGCAAGAATTAACCTACAAGAGGAAAATGAAAATATCAATGCCCTGGTTAATCAATACCGGCAAGACCTTCTTATCAATAAATATAAAGAAGCTGTTGTAGAACAAGAGTTAGATACGCTGGTAACAGAAGTGAATATTGAAAATTTTTATACCAGCAATAATGATATTTTTAAATTAAATGAGGAGTTGGTAAAATTCCGGTATTTATATTTTGGTAATGATGTATTAAATCCCAAAGAGTTTATTTCGCTTTTCAAATCCGATAATGCTGAGTCTAATGCGAAGATCCTGGAGAATGAATTAATGTTAAAATCGTATAATCTGAATGACTCTATATGGATCAAATACGACGATGTAATTAAGATTGCTACTTTTATAAAGGAATATGACAAGGACAAATTTTTAAAAAAGAACAATTTTATACAGAAAGAAGATTCTACCGGAGTTTATTTAGTTAAAGTAAAAGATGTATTATTGCGCAACGAAATAGCGCCTATGAGTTATGCCATTCCTACAATTAAACAAATGATATTGCACAAGCGCAAATTAGAATTATTAAGAAAGATCGAAAAAACATTAACGGAAGATGCCATTAAAAATAAAGAATTTCAAATTTATTAAAATGATTAAAGACTATATATTATTGGCCATTATGCTGATATCTATTAACCTAAGTGCCCAAGAAATAGCAACTCAAGACAGTACGAAGCAAGAAAAGATAAAGTTAGATGGGGTTGCAACGGTAGTTGGAAAAAATATAGTACTAGACTCTGAAATTGCAGCTTATAAGCTAGATTTAGAACGGCAAAGTGAAGGCAAGGTAGATATATCCGATTGTGATATGCTAGAGCAAATTATGAATAGAAAGTTGTTGGCCCATCACGCAGTGGTAGATAGCCTTATTGTTACGGACCCTGAAATAAACAGCAGGGTAGAACGTAATATTGCTTACTTCCTACGACAATTAGGTTCTGAAGAAAAATTGGTGAATTTTTATGGTTTTAATAATATGGCAGACCTTAGGAAAGAATTTATTGAAATAGAAAGGGAAGCGCTACTGATACAAAAAATGCAGGAAAAATTAACCAGCGAAGTAGATGTGACCCCCGAGGAAGTTAGAAGTTATTATCAAAGTCTTGAAAAAGAAAACAACTTACCAGATTTCGGAGCGGAGATTGAATTAGCACAAATCGTTGTATATGCAAAACCCCCAGAGGAGGAAATTGAGCGGGTAATTAACAGATTAAATGAAATTAAAAAGGAAGTTGAAGGAGGAGAGAGTTTTAAGATGAAGGCCATCTTATATTCAGACGATCCCGGAGTAACTGAAAATAGCGGGGAATATGTGCTTTCTAGAGAAAGTGATTTTGTTAAAGAATTTAAGGAGGCGGCCTTTAGTTTAAACGAAGGGGAAGTTTCAGAACCCTTCAAATCAGATTTTGGTTATCATATACTAACACTTGAAAAAATTATGGGGAAACAACGAGTTGCGAGACATTTATTAATGCAACCCGAAGTAACCGATGAACAATTGCAAAAAGTAAAGGATTCTGTTAGTAAAATCAGACAAGATATTTTAACTTTAAAAATTACTTTTGAAGAGGCTGTAGATAAATACTCGGGCGATAAGATCACGAAGGCAAATAAGGGCTTAATTATAAATCCGGAAACAAGCGATACCAAATTCGATTTAACAAGAATGGATCCTACCTTATATGCCAGGATTAGCACCTTAAAGGAGGGTGAAATTACAGATGTATTTTATGATGAAACACGTGAAGGAGAAAAAATGTATAAGATAATTTTAATGAAATCAAAAATACCTGCCCATACGGCCGATCTAGTAAAAGATTATGTCAAGATACAGAATCTTGCTTTGCAAAAGAAACGTGAAGAGACGATCGCAAAATGGGCTAAAGAAAAAATAATCGATACCTATATAAAGATTAATAAGGACTATAAAGAATGTGATTTTAAAAATAATTGGAACAAAAATTAATCAGATATGTCTGACGTTGCTGAAGTTGAAAAATTAGTAAAGAAATATAAAGATCTCAAAGAGGAGGTTGGTAAAATTATCATTGGTCAAAAAGATGCAATTGATCACGTACTGTTATCAATTTTATGTGGCGGTCATTCTCTCTTGATTGGAGTACCGGGACTGGCCAAAACATTGTTGGTAAATACCATTTCTAGAACTTTAGGATTACATTTTAAGCGCATACAATTTACTCCAGATTTAATGCCCTCCGATATCATTGGTAGTGAAATTCTAGACGAAGACCGGCATTTTAAATTTATTAAGGGCCCCATTTTTTCCAATATTATATTAGCCGATGAAATAAATAGAACACCCCCTAAGACGCAAGCTGCCCTGCTAGAGGCTATGCAAGAGAAATCAGTGACGGTGGCTGGTCATCCTTATCAATTAGATGCCCCGTTCTTTGTGTTGGCAACACAAAACCCAATCGAACAAGAAGGAACTTATCCTTTACCTGAAGCTCAGCTCGACAGATTTATGTTTTCGATTCATCTTGATTATCCATCATTTGAAGAAGAAATGGAAGTTGTGAGAAGCACAACGACAGACGTAGTTAAAAAAATTAACTCCATATTTTCTGCCGAGGAAATTTTAAATTTACAGCAGCTTATTAAAAGAATTCCAGTAGCAGACAATGTAGTAGAATATGCTGTTTCATTGGTTTCAAAAACGAGGCCAAATACGCCAAGAGCCGCCCAGATCGTGAATGATTATATCGATTGGGGTGCAGGCCCTAGGGCTTCCCAGAATTTAATTATGGCAGCGAAAGGCTACGCTGCGATTCATGGTAAGTTTTCTCCAGATATTGAAGATGTAAAGGCAGTTGCTTACGCCATATTGCGCCATAGAATTGTAAAGAATTATAAAGCTGAAGCCGAGGGTATCACAGAAGAACAGATTATAAAATCCTTACTTTAATATCTTTATCCACCATTCTTTATTAAATATTTGATTTTCTAATTGTTAGATTAAAAAAATATCCATAAATTTGCACTCCTTTTTACGAGAGCAGATTTAAAAGGGACGTTTTTAGTTTAAATTAAGTTAAATTCTTTTATTGAAATTATCGTTAAGAATCTGAATTACAATAAAATACAAATTTTATAGACAATATGTCTAAACTGCAAGAAAAAATAGAATTATACACTGGAGAAGTTGAAAAATTAGGAATTAAAGTTGATACTGATTTATTAGCAAGTGTAACAAAAGGCTTAGGGCCATCAATTTATAAGGTCGATGCCGAAAAAGTATCAAGCTCAGATTCCAAAGAGTTAGAAACTATCAAAAAGAATTTTTTGATCAAAAAATTTGGATTAGAAGATTCACCAAAATTAGATGAAGCTATCAGCAAAGCTGTAGAAATACTAGGTTCATCTAACCGAAATAAATACAGAGCAATTTTTTATACGATTTTAGTACAAGAATTAGGTTTAGAATCTAATTATACAACTGAAGAAGCTTCAAAGGATAAAGTAAAAAAAGAAAAAACTGAGAAAAAAGCTGCTCCTAAAAAAGAAGCAAAAGAAGAGACCGTTGAAGTAAAGAAAGAAGCTAAAACAGAAAAGAAGGAAAAGGTAAAAGTCAAAAAAGAAGTTGTTGTTGAGGATGAGACTGAAGACGAGGATGACATAGATCAACCTATTAAACTTACCGAGGATGCTCCAATAGGCCAAAATACTCAGGAATTTTTAGATAATTTCGACTGGCATAAATACGAACAAGGTATTGAAGCCGTTGATGAAAAAAAATTAAAAGAATTTAACAGTGCTTTAGAAGGTACGGTAGGATTTGTTGATGAGCGTCAGGTAATAGACGGCACTGTTGTGAGAATGACCGAGCGGGAAGCTATTATTGACATAAATTCAAAATCAGAGGGTGTAATTTCCTTAAACGAATTCAGATACAACCCATCTCTGGCCGTTGGTGATACTGTTGAAGTATTAGTTGATAAAAGAGAAGATAGTACTGGCCAATTGGTCCTTTCACATAAGAAAGCAAGAGTTATTAAAGCATGGGAAAGAGTTAATAAGGCTCATGAGACCCAGGAAGTTGTAAATGGATATGTGAAGTGTAGAACTAAAGGTGGTATGATCGTCGATGTATTCGGAATTGAGGCCTTCTTACCTGGTTCACAGATCGATGTAAAACCAATTAGAGATTACGATCAATATGTAGATAAGACTATGGAATTCAAAGTGGTTAAAGTTAACCATGAATTCAAGAACGTTGTGGTATCTCACAAAGCGCTTATCGAAGCAGATATCGAATTACAAAAGAAAGAGATCATTGGTCAATTAGAAAAAGGTCAGGTTTTAGAAGGTGTGGTTAAAAATATCACCTCTTATGGAGTATTTGTTGATCTTGGTGGTGTGGATGGATTGGTGCATATTACAGATCTTTCATGGAGTAGAATTAACCACCCAAGCGAGGTAGTTGAATTAGATCAGAAATTGAATGTTGTTATCCTCGACTTTGACGATAATAAATCTAGAATTCAATTAGGTTTAAAACAATTGAACAAACATCCTTGGGATGCATTAGATGAAAACCTAAAAATTGGTGATAAGGTAAAAGGTAAAGTAGCTATTATAGCTGATTACGGTGCCTTTATTGAAGTTAGTCAAGGTGTTGAAGGATTGATACATGTTTCCGAAATGTCATGGTCTACTCATTTAAGATCAGCACAGGATTTCGTTAATGTGGGCGATGAAGTTGAAGCAGTAATATTAACGTTAGACCGAGAAGATCGTAAAATGTCCTTAGGGATGAAACAGTTACATCCTGATCCGTGGACAGATATTGCGACGAAATATCCCGTTGGATCTAAGCATACCGGAATTGTAAGGAATTACACGAATTTTGGTGTATTTGTTGAGTTAGAAGAAGGAATTGACGGTTTAGTGTATATTTCTGATCTTTCTTGGACAACCAAGGTAAAACATCCTTCAGATTTTGTTAAAGTTGGTGATAAGTTAGATGTACAGGTGTTGGAATTAGATGTTGAAGGACGTAAACTAAATTTAGGTCACAAACAAACAACAGAAAATCCTTGGGATGCTTATGAAGATAAATATTCTGTAGACTCTGTTCATAATGGTACGGTAACTCAAAAGACTGATAAAGGCGCATTAGTATCCTTTGGAGATGATGATGTTGAAGCATTTGTTCCCTCTCGTCATATGGAAAAAGAAGATGGTAAGATGCTTGATAAAGGAGATACCGCAGATTTCAAGGTTCTTGAGTTTAGCAAGGAGTACAGAAGATTAGTGGTATCGCATACGGCTATATTTAAAGCTCAAGAAGAGAAAATTATCAAAAAAGCGAAAAAGAGAATGGAAGATAGCGTAGAGAAATCTACACTTGGTGATATTTCTGCCTTGGCTGATTTGAAAGATAAAATGGATGCAAAGAAAAAATAATTTTCTTGCCATATAATTTTATAAGACCGCTGAATTTTCAGCGGTTTTTTTTATTATAAATTTTATTAAACTTATCTTTGTTAGCATTAAAAATTAGAGCGTGAGTTTAATAAAATCTATTTCTGGAATTAGAGGAACCATTGGGGGTAATGTAAATGATAATTTAACACCAGTAGACACGGTAAAATTTGCTGCAGCCTATGGTAGCTGGCTAATTCATCGAAATCCAAATAAAACGAAACTTAAGGTCGTAATTGGAAGAGATGCCCGCATTTCGGGTAAAATGATCAGTAGTTTGGTGGCCAACACTTTGGTAGGTATGGGCATTGATGTTATTGACCTGGGCCTTTCTACAACTCCTACCGTAGAAATAGCTGTCCCGATGGAAAAGGCAGATGGCGGAATTATTTTAACGGCATCCCATAATCCTAAACAATGGAATGCACTTAAATTATTGAACGAAAAAGGTGAATTCTTAAATGGAAAGGATGGTCTTCATATATTAACCATTGCAGAAAATGATTCTTATATTTTCGCCAAAGTTGATGATCTCGGAATTTACAGCAAAGAAAAAGGGTATTTTGAAAAACATATTAATGCTGTTCTTGACCTTGATCTTGTAAATGCTGAGGCTATAAAAAAAGCGAAATTTAAGGTTGTCGTCGATGCGGTAAACTCAACAGGTGGCATTGTAATCCCTAAATTATTAGAAAAACTAGGTGTTAAATGTATTAAATTATATTGCGACCCAACAGGCGATTTTCCTCATAATCCCGAACCTTTAAAGGAACACTTAACAGATATATCCGAATTGGTTGTTAAAGAAAATGCCGATCTGGGTATAGTGGTTGATCCCGATGTAGATCGATTGGCATTAGTATGCGAAGATGGCAGTATGTTTGGAGAAGAATACACATTGGTGGCGTGTGCTGATTATGTATTAAAAAATACCAAAGGAGATACAGTATCCAATTTATCTTCTTCAAGGGCTTTGCATGATATTACTGTAAAACATGGTGGTAAATATCAGGCGAGTGCAGTAGGGGAAGTAAACGTTGTTCAGTTGATGAAAGATAATAAGGCTATTATTGGAGGAGAAGGAAATGGCGGTATCATTTACCCAGCTTCGCATTATGGAAGAGATTCGTTGGTTGGTATTGCTTTATTTTTATCTCATTTGGCAACTTCGAAATTGAGTTGTAGAAATTTGAGAAATACCTATCCTGCCTATTTCATGAGTAAAAATAAGATACAATTAACCCCAGATCTTAATGTAGATAACATATTGAAGAAAGTAACCAAGAGGTATAAAAACGAAAAGGTGAATACCATAGATGGGGTAAAAATCGATTTTGCAGATCAATGGGTACATCTTAGAAAGTCTAACACAGAACCCATCATTAGGATTTATACCGAAAGCACATCCCAAGTAAAAGCTGATAAGTTAGCGGAGAAAATGATGAGCGAAATCGCAATCATTGCCGGAATTTAATAAAGATGAAAGAAAGATCTGCCTTAGAAATATATTTTAATCAATTTAGAAAGCATATTATTGGTATAGATCAAACCTTTCAGTCACCTTATGGGGAAAAGAAAATAATATATACAGATTGGACAGCAAGTGGTAGGTTATACAGGCCAATAGAAGAAAAGATCATCAATGAATTTGGCCCTTTTGTAGCGAATACGCATACCGAAACTTCAATTACCGGATCCGCCATGACATTGGCTTATCATAAGGCACGCGATATTATCAAAAAACATGTGAACGCGAACGAGAAAGATTGTCTAATAACGCAAGGTTCAGGAATGACAGGTGTTATAAATAAATTTCAGCGGATTTTAGGATTGCGTGTGCCAGAAAGTATGAAGGATTTTACCACAGTTCCAGATCATTTAAAACCGATCGTTTTTATCACACATATGGAACACCATTCCAACCATACTTCTTGGTTAGAGACCATTGCCGATGTTGAAGTGATTCCCTGTGAAGACTCAGGACTGGTTTGTTTCGAAAGCTTTGCAAAACTTTTGAATAAATACAAAAAAAGAAAAATTAAAATCGCCTCGGTAACTGCCTGTTCGAATGTTACTGGAATTAGAACTGATTATCATAGAATTGCAAAAATGATTCATGCCTATGACGGATTTTGCTTTGTAGACTTTGCATGTTCTGCACCCTATGTGCCTATAAATATGCATCCCGAAGATAAAGATGCCTATTTAGATGCCATTTTCTTTTCTCCACATAAATTCCTTGGTGGACCTGGAACTTCAGGAGTGCTCATTTTTAGTGATCAGTTATATCATAATTCAGTTCCCGATAATCCTGGCGGAGGTACTGTTACCTATACAAATCCCTGGGGAGATCATCGTTATGTTGAAGATATCGAATTACGCGAAGATGGAGGAACACCGGGATTTTTACAAACTATTAAAATCGCCCTGGCGATTAAGTTAAAAGAAAAAATGGATCCTGAGAAGATTCTACAACGTGAGCATGAAATAAATTCCTATATATTTTCCCAGTTAAAAAGTATTGACAATTTACAGTTGTTGGCAGAAGAACATGAAGATAGGATTGGTATTTTTTCTTTTTTTATTGATGACCTGCATTATAATCTGGCGGTGAGGCTGTTGAATGACAGATTCGGTATTCAAACACGGGGTGGTTGTTCTTGTGCAGGTACTTATGGTCATTATTTGTTGCATATCGATTTGAATACATCGGAGGAATATAAACATAAGATCGAAGAAGGGTGTTTAAAAGAAAGACCGGGATGGATAAGAATGTCGATTCACCCAACAATTACTAACGATGAGGTGGTTTATATCTGTGAGAGCATCCGAAGCCTGGCCAAAAATTTTAAAGACTGGGTAGATGATTATATCTACAATCCGGTAACGAACGAATTCGACCATAAAGTTGATTCTTTTAAGGAAAAAAGGATGGTTGATGAGTGGTTCAATTCTTAATCTGGCTTATTCTTCATATGCTTGAAGCGTTTATGAGACCAGAAATAATGTTCAGGTTTTTCCCTAATCTGTTTTTCTACTTCTGATAAAAAAAGATCGGTGATTTCATAGTCTTTGTGCGCTTTAGGATTATTGACTAAGAGTTTTAATGTACATTCGTAATAACCTCGTTTAATTTTTTTTGTTGAGAAAAATACGATGGGTAAATTGTATTTCTTTGATAGTACTTCGGCCCCAACATGGGCAGGAACACTAACTCCCAGAAAATTCGTATAATGATCAGCTCTGCTTAGTTTTGGCGATTGATCTCCTAAGAACCCGTAAATCGACAAAATATCTTTTTTTGAATTATTTTCTATCAATGAAAATATTTCTTTAGTTGAGATTAAATGTGTATTCATTCGGCCTCGTGTTTTTTGAACTTGTTTGTCAAAAAAAGGATTATTTATCCTTTTATAAACAGCATAGCCATTGGACTTTATCACTAAGTTTAAGGCAAATATCCACTCCCAATTTGCATAATGAGCGCCAAGTAAAATAGAACTTCTATTTTCGGCTTCAAGTTTATCAAGGACATCTAGATTAATGAATTTATAACGCCTAGCCATTTCATTTTTTGAAATAGTAAATGATTTTAAAATTTCTGTAAAAATATCTACAAAATGTCGATAGAATTTTTTTGAGATCTTCTTTATTTCATGCTCAGATTTATTGGGGAAGGCCAATCTTAAATTACCCATTACTGTTTTTTTTCTATAGCCAATTACATAATAGATCAAGTAATAAATTCCATCAGAAATTAAATACAATACTTTAAGTGGTAAGATGGATAATAGCCATATGAATGGGTAAATAATAATAAAAACTAAAAATTGCACTTTTTTAAATTTTGAGCAAATATCGTTATATAATTTTATCTTTGAAAAAATATACTTCTTAAATGAATAAAGTCTTACTTCTAATTATTATTGCCAATGTTTTAGTCTCCATTAAGGGGTTTTCAGACAGATTGTTTTTAGAACGTTATAAGTTTCAAGTCGGACCGGTGATGAGAGGGGAGCAGATAAGGATGTTTACTTCGGGGTTCTTACATGTCGACCAGGCTCATTTGTTTTTTAATATGTTCGCGCTGTATATATTTGCTGACCCAGTTATTAATAATTTGGGCGAATTAAAATTTGTGATCATATATTTAGGGAGCCTTTTGGCGGGTAGTACCATTGCTTTAAGTTTTCATAAGAAAGAGCCTTATTACAGCGCGGTTGGAGCATCAGGTGCGGTAATGGGTATAGTATATGCAGCGATTATGCTTAATCCTGATATGAAATTGACCTTTATATTTTTTCCTTTCTTTAGTTTTCCGGGATATGTTTTCGGTGTTGGTTATTTGTTGTACTCAATGTATGGAATGAAAACGCAATTAGGAAATATAGGGCATAGTGCCCATTTAGGTGGAGCGGTAGGGGGCTTTGTCCTTACACTGGTATTGTATCCACAGGTTTTTATAGAAAATAAACTCATGACATTTATTCTGGCAATACCCATAATATTGCTGTTTTTATTTAAAGATAAGCTCGAAAAAAGATAAGTTTAAAAAAAAATAAAATTTTAACTTTTATTTTAATTTTTTTCTACATTTGCTTCACTTTAAACAATCAATTGAACGGTTTTCTTTTTTTTGGTTACTGTCTAATTAAGAAGAAGTTAGATAGTAATATGTATAAGATACTAAACGAAAAAATTAAGGTATTTTCTTCAAATTTTGGGTCTTTTTTTTATAATCAATATCAGATTATCAAATTGCATTGCTTTTCGGCAAGACTACGTGTATAGTTGTACGCTACCATGATATTATTTATAATCTTTCTAATCCGATCCCTTTAATTTTTAACAATTTACCATGAATACTAAATACGTAGACCTTATTGAACAAACTTTTGATTTTCCACAAGAGGAGTTCGATATTGAAAAAGACCAACTATTTTTTCATAATATCAATTTAATGGAATTGGTTCAAAAGTATGGTTCTCCTTTAAAGTTCACTTATCTCCCTAAAATATCTGAAAATATAGCTAAAGCTAAAGGCTGGTTTTCACAAGCTTTCGAAAAATATAATTATAAGGGGAAATACCATTATTGCTACTGTACGAAAAGTTCTCATTTTAAATATGTTTTAGATGAGGCTTTAAAGAACGATATACATATTGAAACTTCATCGGCTTTTGACATCAATATTGTTGAAAAATTAAAGGAAGAGGGAAAGATCAAAAATGATGATTTCGTACTTTGTAATGGATTTAAACGTGATGCCTATATCAACAATATTGCAAGGTTGATTAATAATGGACATAAAAATTGTATTCCGATCATTGATAATTATGAAGAGTTAGATCTATTGGAAAACAGAATAGATAAAAAATTTAAGGTTGGCATACGAATAGCTTCAGAAGAAGAACCAAAGTTTGAATTTTATACAAGCAGGTTAGGCCTTGGATATAAGGATATTGTACCTTTTTATAAAAAAATGATACTCGATAATCCCAAAGTAGAACTTAAGATGTTGCATTTTTTTATTAATACAGGAATTAAAGATAATGCCTATTATTGGAATGAATTGGTAAAATGTTTAACCGTTTATGTAAACCTGAAAAAAATATGTCCTACATTAGATAGCCTGAATATCGGAGGTGGTTTTCCAATTAAGAATTCATTGGCGTTTGAATTTGACTATCAATATATGATAGATGAGATCATTAATCAGATCAATCAGGCCTGTATGGATGCCGAAGTAGAGGTGCCTGATATATTTACAGAATTTGGTAGTTTTACAGTAGGAGAAAGTGGTGGAGCGATCTATAAGGTTCTTTACCAGAAAAAACAAAATGACCGTGAAAAGTGGAATATGATAGATTCATCATTCATTACGACATTACCAGATTCCTGGTCGATTAATAAACGTTTTGTTATGTTGCCTGTGAATAGGTGGAATTCAACTTATGAGAGGGTATTATTAGGAGGCCTCACTTGTGATAGCGACGATTATTACAATTCTGAGCAACATATCAATGCAATTTATTTACCAGTATTTAGAGATGATAAGCCTTTATATATCGGATTTTTTAATACAGGAGCCTATCAGGAAACTATTGGCGGGTTTGGGGGCTTACAACATTGCTTAATACCACAACCAAAACATATATTGATCGATTTAGATAAAAATAAAAAAATAACAACAAAAGTATTTTCTGAACAACAAAATCATACAGATTTTTTAAAAATTTTAGGTTATTATGAGTAATAGAACTTATGCGGGCATACCGCAAGAGTATTCAAAATTAGAAAAGGCCAAAGTCGTTCTAATACCAGTTCCATATGATGGAACAAGTACATGGCAAAAAGGTGCAGATAAAGGCCCCGAAGCCTTTTTACAAGCTTCTGAAAATATGGAGCTTTATGATATTGAAACAGATTCTGAAGTTTATAAAGAGGGCGTTTTTTTAGCGGAATCTGTAACAGGAAAAGGTTCTCCCAAAGAAATGGTGAATGCTGTACATGAAACCGTAAAAAAATATATCAATAAAAACAAATTTGTTACCATTTTCGGAGGAGAGCATTCTATTTCTATTGGAACAATTCGTGCTTTTAACGAATGTTTCGACAATTTAACTGTGTTGCATGTTGATGCACATGCAGATTTACGTCCAGAATATGAAGGCACTAAATATAATCACGCCTGTGCGGTTTATGAGGCCAGCCAAACTACGAATCTCATCCAGGTGGGAATCAGGAGTATGGACATTATTGAAAAAAGTGTAATGGATTACGATAAGACTTTTTTTGCCCATGAAATGTTAGTGAATGAATATTGGATTGAAAATGTAATAGATCTAATGACTGATAATGTTTTTATTACCTTTGATCTGGATGCCCTTGATCCATCAATAATGCCATCTACCGGTACACCAGAGCCAGGAGGCTTATTGTGGTATGAAACCTTGGATTTTTTAAAACAAGTGTTTGCAGAAAAAAATGTGGTAGGATTTGATATTGTTGAATTATGTCCTAATGAAAAAAATAAATCATCAGACTTTTTAGCGGCAAAGCTGTATTATAAGATGTTAAGTTATAAGTTCTCTGAATACGAAGAAGACGAATTCGAACAAGAAATGGATAATGCTGCTCAATTAAGAAATAATATTGCTAGTTTTACAGAAGACGATGACGAATAAATCACCCATATCAAATTTTATTGAAAAGTATTATTTACACTTTAATGCAGCGTCCTTGGTTGATGCGGCTAAAGCCTATGATGATCAACTCAATAAGGGTGCAAAAATGCTTGTTTCTTTGGCTGGCGCAATGAGTACAGCAGAGATAGGTAAAATATTTTCGGAAGTCATCAGGCAAGACAAGGTACAAATCATATCTTGTACCGGTGCGAATCTTGAAGAAGATATAATGAATTTAGTGGCACATTCTCACTATGAAAGAATTCCTGATTATCGAGACCTAACCCCTAAGGATGAGTGGGCTTTGTTAGAAAGAGGATTAAATAGAGTGACAGATACTTGTATTCCAGAAGAAGAAGCATTTCGAAGATTACAAGAACATATATTTAAAATATGGAAAGATGCCGAAAATGCCGGAGAACGATATTTTCCACATGAATATATGTATAAGATGTTATTATCCGGGGTTTTAGAAGAGTATTATGAAATTGATCTGAAAGATTCATGGATGTATGCTGCAGCCGAAAAGAATTTACCAATTATAGTTCCCGGTTGGGAAGACAGTACGATGGGCAATATTTTTGCTTCTTATGTGTTAAAAGGAGAATTAAAAGCAAGTACCATGAAATCTGGAATAGAATATATGACATTTCTGGCTGATTGGTATACCGATAATTCAAAAAATGGAATTGGATTTTTTCAAATAGGGGGTGGTATTGCAGGTGATTTTCCCATTTGCGTGGTGCCCATGTTGTATCAGGATATGGAAAGAAAAGATACGCCATTTTGGAGTTATTTTTGTCAAATATCAGATTCAACAACAAGTTATGGTTCTTATTCGGGAGCTGTACCAAATGAAAAAATTACCTGGGGAAAACTAGATCTCGACACCCCTAAATTTATAATTGAAAGTGACGCTACTATTGTAGCGCCCTTAATATTTGCTTATTTATTAAAAATGTAAAAATGAATAGAGTAATTGTAGATTTTAAGAAATTAACAGAAAAGATTTTAAATCTTTTGGTAGAAAAATATCCAGATGGATATAATGATTCTGATATCATTACTTTTAAAAATGCCCAAGGGGAAATCATTGAGGCTGTTGAGGTTAACACTGAGGATACTAAATATTTAGTTAAGGTGAGTGTTAAGTTAGAACAACGAATGGAAGATTTTGCCGATGATGACACCGACGACGATGATGATACTGATATTGTAGAAGAAAAAGAAATTGATTTCGATGAAGCGGGTATAGACGATGGACTAGACGAAGAAATAGATGAAATGGATGATATTGATGAAGAGTCTGAGTAAATATTTCAATCTGTAAAGTAGTATTTCTTTATTTTTTTTGTGCCATGAGATATTATAGTTTAAAAGAAACGAGAACCGAAAGAGCTTCTTTTGATACGTTTCACGATGGTTACTTTACTTTTATTTTAGAGTCTAATGAGGCCATTGTTTTTGAAGAAGTAAACCGATTAATTTTAGAGAAATATGATTTGAGGAATACCGAATTTCGGGGTAAAAAATTCGATATCACTTTTTCGGAAAACATTGAAGATTTAGATGATGAAGATTTTGTGATTTATAGATTAGAAAAACTTAATCAAATTTAATATATGAATGCTCCTTTTCATTTGTCGCTGCCTTGTTTAAATGTAGAAACTACGAAAGATTTTTATGTCAATAAACTTGGTGCTGTTTTAGGTAGAAATAATAATAATTGGGTAGATATTAACCTTTATGGTAATCAGATTACCTTTACGAAGTCTGGAAAATTTGATTTTAGCTATCAGAATTATAGTTTTGAGGGAAAGATCTTGCCTTCTTTTCATTTTGGGGCCATTATCGATATAACCGTTTGGGGGAAATTATATGCAAAAGTGAATTCCCAAAAAATAGAGGTGTTTGATGAGATAACTTTTTTAAAAAATAAAAAAGGTGAACATATTTCATTTTTCGTTAAAGACCCCAATGGATACATGGTCGAATTTAAAAGCTTTAGTAAAGAAGACGAAATGTTTGCCAAATAGAATAAAAAAAGCCTTACGATTTTCGTAAGGCTTTTTTTTATGCACAAAATTCAATTTACTTATTTCTCTTTCTTGTATTGTTATTTCTGTCAGCAGTTCTTTTATTTGATGAAGTATTACTTCTAGAATTGCCATATTGTTTTGTTCTTGTACCAGATCGATTCGAAGCAGTTCGTTGTGCGACCTTCCTCGATGCTGTCTTTCTAGCTTGTGCTGGCGCTTTTCTCGACTGAGAATTTGTGTTTTGAACCGCACGTCTTTGCACATTTCTATTCTGGTCTACATTTCTTCGTTGAACGGTATTGGTCCTTTCTTTCCTTACATTCTGCGCAACCCTGCGGTCTGCATTAGCCGTTCTATTTCTTTGTACTTGGGTGTTGTTTTGAGATACCGACCTTCTAACATTGTTAGTATTTCGTTCAACACGATTATTTTGATTTTGACGTCTGTTCTCTACGTTCCTTTGGGTCGCTTGTCGGCCATTGGTTCCCGAATTTCTTGTTACACGGGTATCTGACGTATTTCTTCTCTGATAATTCCTGTCTGAATCGGAAGTCCGGATCCTTGAATCTATATTCCTAAAATTTCTGTTTGGCTTATAATTCCTGTTATGGTTATTGCTGCCATAATAATATCTATTTCTTACAGGTTTATAATAATTCCTGTATGGTTTATAACTTACAATACATCTGTTATAATAAGGTCTTATGAAGAAATTATGATATGGGTGATAAACATAACGTCTGTTATATATGTTAATATAGCCCGCATAGTGGGAATAATGACCGTAGGAATCATAATATACTCTTAAACCACCAACTCTTACTAATCTTCCGGAATTATAATAAATATTTACATTCCCAGCCTGAACAATTCTTCCATAATGATCATAATAGATGGGTACATTCTCTATTTGTATGATCGCACCATAATCGTCATATTGTACATAGGCATCGTAGTTATAACCGGAATTATAGTTAATACTTACCCTACCAAGATCAATGTTCGCATGAACACCGTTTCTGGGATTGATATAAAAATCAAATTCTCCATTTTGGAATATTGAAAAAGTAATTCCTTTTTCAACAAAAGTAAAGGTTTCACCATAATTGTTATAATAAGATAAATTGATGGTTTCCTTTTCAGCATTTGCAAAAGCAAGGGGAGAAAGGATTAAGGTGGTAGCTGTGACGAGTATTAACGCTATTTTTTTCATAATTAATTGTTTATTAGTTTGTAATAGCGCTTTTTATTACACTATTACTTATACTTTTACAAACAACGTGCCAAAAAATAATTAAAGCGTTAGATAGGTTGACCAAGATTCAATATTTTTACATCTCAAAAAAAGCATATACTGTACTTTATAAACGTCATATTGCCCATTCCGCTCCAGCAATTATTCACTTATAAAATAACGGAAGCAGAAGCAACCTTTATAGAACCGGGCATGCGCGTTGCTGTTCCATTTGGAAAATCCAAAATATTTACAGCGCTCGTCGCTGAGATACACCAAACACCACCAACGGCATATAAAGCAAAAGAGATTCATCAAATACTAGAAGACAAACCTTTAGTTACGAAAAAACAATTAGAACATTGGAAATGGATTTCAGATTACTATATGTGCTCGTTAGGAGAGGTAATGCGTTCGGCCTTACCTTCGGGTTTTTTACTTGAAAGTGAAACCCAGATATTAAAAAATGGTGAATATAAAGAAGACCATACGTTATCGGATGAAGAGTTTTTAATTATTGAAGCGCTTGAACACCAAAAAACTTTGTCTATTAAAGAGATCAGTGATATACTGGATAAAAAGAAAGTGCTACCGATCATCAAAGTGCTGTTAGATAAGAAAGCCATATTTATTAAGGAAGAAATTGTTGAGATATATAAACCAAAGCTGGTTAAATATCTTAGGCTACACGAAAAATATTCCAACGAAAAAGAATTGAATGCACTGCTTGATGACCTTTCAAGGGCCGCACAACAGCGCCATGCTATTTTAACATATTTTTCCCTAAAAGCGTCGACAAATAAACCGGTAAAATATAAAGTACTCAAACAACAAGGTGAGGTCTCTGCGGCTGTGTTAAAGGCTTTGGCAGATAAGAACATTTTTGAGATTTATCATATTCAAACGGATAGGGTAAATTTCGATCATCCAACTGAAAGTATTAAAAAGTTAACAAATGATCAACAAGAAACCTATGATAAACTAAAGCAACTTTTTCTTAAAAAGGATGTTGTATTACTTCACGGAATTACGTCCAGTGGGAAAACCGAGATCTATGTAAAACTAATTGAAGAAGTCTTAAAAAAAGGACAACAAGTATTGTATTTGGTACCAGAGATTGCATTAACTACGCAGTTAATACAGCGATTACAGCGGTATTTTGGTAATAAAATATCAGTATTTCATTCGAAATATTCCTTAAATGAGCGTGTTGAGGTATGGAATAATACCCTTTCTAATTCTCCTAAAGCTCAATTGCTTTTGGGCGCAAGGTCTTCCCTTTTTTTACCATTCGCTGATTTGGGTTTGGTAATCGTTGACGAAGAACATGAAACTTCATATAAACAATTTGACCCTGCACCACGGTACCATGCCAGGGATGCTGCTATTATATTAGCCAAATTACATGAGACCAAAGTGATTTTAGGCAGTGCAACACCTTCAATAGAAACTTATTATAATACCCGCGAAGAAAAATACGGATTGGTGACTCTCGATCAGAGATATGGTAATATATTATTACCCGAAATAGAATTGGTAGATATTAAAGAAGCTTACCGAAAAAAAAGAATGACTGGCCATTTTTCTGAGCGCTTATTATCATTAATGCAAGAGGCATTAAAAGAAAAAGAACAAATTATTTTATTTCAAAACCGCAGGGGATATTCACCCATTGTTGAATGCCATACATGCGGAATTGCCCCGCAATGCCCCAATTGTGACGTAAGTTTGACTTTCCATAAATCTAATAATGAATTGCGATGTCATTATTGCGGGTATCACCGTGAAATGCCTCAAACATGTGGTGCCTGTGGGAGTCCCGAACTGGATACCAAAGGATTTGGAACTGAGCAGATCGAATTGGAATTACATGAGCTATTTCCTGAAGCAAAAGTGGGAAGAATGGATCTCGATACAACACGGGGCAAGCATGGTTATCAAAAGATCATAAATGCTTTTACAGCCCATGAAATTGATATTTTGGTAGGCACCCAAATGTTATCTAAAGGGCTCGATTTTGCAAATGTCTCATTGGTTGGCGTTTTAAATGCCGATAACATGCTAAACTTTCCCGATTTCAGGGCACACGAAAAAAGTTATCAATTATTAGTCCAAGTATCGGGCAGGGCAGGAAGGGCTAAAAAAAGAGGAAAGGTAGCCATACAAACTTTTAATCCCTATCATCAGATATTACAACAGGTTACTACGAATGATTACCAAACGATGTTTAAGGAACAATTAAACGAGCGCCATCAATATCATTACCCGCCTTTGGTTAGAATGGTTAAAATCACCTTGAAACATAAAGATTTCATCAAAGTCAATAATGCTGCAGATTGGTTATATAAATCACTTTTTAATACTTTTAGGGAAAGCGTTTTAGGGCCTTCTAGCCCAGCAATTTCGAGGATCAGGAATCAACATATCAAAACATTACTAATTAAATTACCTAAAGATCGACCGATCAAACAATCTAAAAGCATCATTCAAAAGATCAAGAACAGCTTTCAATCTATTTCGGATTTTAGATCTGTAAGGATAAATATTGATGTAGATAATTATTGATACAACCTATTTTCGAAATTAGTGCAGTTAGCTTTTGTTTAATTAAATGCTTGGTGGTTTGCCATACCTTTTAAAAACGGTCGAGATCTTATTTCTTATTAATTTCCCATTCATGTCGAATTTCATTCGCGACTTTACCCGAGCCATCGTGTTTCCAACCAGGTGGTTTGATGAAATAAAGCATTTTTTTCAGCATAGTTGTTTTTGATGTAAATACATCTTTAAACAAATCTATCCACTCATGGAAAGCGACATATAGCGGGTTGAAAGAGCTTATATTCTTCGTCAAACCATACACAGGTTTTTCAATTTCCGGTTCATAGGAACCAAACCATTTATCCCAAATAATAAATATACCGGCATGGTTTCTATCGAGATATTGAGGGTTAGTAGCATGGTGTACCCTGTGATGAGAAGGTGTATTAAAAATGGCCTCGAACCAATTGGGCATTTTTCTAATGAGTTCGGTATGTATCCAATATTGATATATCAAACTAATAGACATCTGTGCTAAAATCATCACTGGATGAAAGCCTAATAAAGGCAACCATAGCCAAAAAACAAAAGATAAAAAGCTGCCTGTCCATGTTTGTCTCAATGCAGTACTTAAATTATATTTTTGAGAAGAGTGGTGAACTACATGTGAAGCCCAAAAGAACCTGCTCTCATGACTTATTCTATGAAACCAATAGTAGGTAAAGTCTTCCAACACAATAATAAGTATCCAAGCCCACCAGACAAAGGGGATCGTAAAAAATCTAAACTTTTCATAAAGTATGACCAATATTGCAAAGACCAAAGTCTTGCTAATAAGACCCAATAATACATTACCAAGACCCATGGTAATAGAAGTAATGGCATCTTTGGTTTCGTAGGCATTGGCCTTTTCTCTGGCATTAACTACTATTTCTATTATTAATGTTATGATAAAAAAGGGAATGGCATAATGAATGAGATTAGGTATTTGGGGTATTTCCATACTTTTATCTATTTATCAGAAGAGGTAATTTACAAAATATTATTACTTTTTAAAACAAAGAAAAGTAAAATAAAATCGTATATTTGCACGCTTAAAAATAAACATTAAATATTAACATTATGAATCATTACGAAACTGTTTTCATTTTGAATCCCGTTTTATCTGATGTTCAGGTAAAGGAAACAGTAAAGAAGTTTGAAGACTACTTGGTTTCTAAAGGTGCCGAAATGACTCACAAAGAAGATTGGGGCTTAAAAAAATTAGCTTACCCTATTCAAAACAAAAAGACCGGTTTTTATCACTTGTTTGAATTTAACGTAGATGGAGAAGTTATTTCCCCGTTTGAATTAGAATTTAGAAGGGATGATAGTGTTATGCGATATCTTACCGTAAGATTAGATAAGCATGCTACAGCTTGGGCAGAAATTAGAAAAGAACGCGTAAAAGCACCAAAAAAATAAGTTATGTCATCAATAGATCAACAAGCAAAAGGTGGAAATAAGGCAGATATTAGATATCTAACACCTTTAGACATAGAAACGAAGCAAAAAGTTAAATACTGTCGTTTTAAGAAAAACGGAATTAAGTATATCGATTATAAAGATGCAGATTTTTTGATGTATCTGGTAAATGAGCAAGGTAAGATATTACCTCGCCGTCTAACAGGCACTTCGTTAAAATATCAGCGTAAAGTATCTCAAGCAATTAAAAGAGCGCGTCATTTGGCATTATTGCCTTATGTAGGTGATTTGTTAAAATAATTAAATTTAAGAACTAGTATGGAACTTATATTAAAGAAAGACGTAGCAAATTTAGGATTTCAGGATGATCTTGTCTCAGTTAAGAACGGTTATGGAAGAAATTTTTTGATACCACAAGGTTATGCAATTTTAGCAACTTCATCAGCCAAAAAAGTATTGGCAGAAACTTTAAAGCAACGTGCTTTTAAAGATGCGAAAATTATTAAAGAAGCACAAAAAATTGCTGATGCAATTAAGGATCTTGAAATTAAAATTGCAGCAAAAGTTGGTGCAGGAGATAAGCTTTTTGGATCAGTGAGTAATGCTGATTTGGCAGATGCACTAGCGAAAGAAGGAAGTGAAATCGAAAAGAAATATATTACTATTTCAGGTGGATTAGTTAAAAGGTTAGGAAAATATAATGCTAAAGTGCGTTTGCACAGAGATGTTATTGTAGAATTGTCTTTTGATGTCATTGCCGAAAGCAAATAGTAAATAAAATTGTTAAAACTTAAAATGCTCATCTGTTTAGATGAGCATTTTTTTTTATACTTTAGTTAGCTGAAACTAATTCAAATAATTCAAAACATGATGAAAAAAATCTATTTTTTTGCAGCGCTGTTCTTAGGCCTTGCAATAAGTTCATTTGCACAAGTAACTACTTCAGACATAAGAGGTTTAGTAGTAGATGATCAGAACGCCCCGTTACCGGGCGCGAATGTGGTGGCTGTTCATACACCAACAGGAACAAAATATGGTGGCACGACAAATCTCGATGGAAGATTTAACTTATTGAACATGAGGGTAGGCGGGCCATACACGGTTACAGTGAGTTTTATTGGCTTTCAAAGCCAAGAAGTGAATGATGTTTTTCTTACATTAGGTAAAACATTTCAATTAGATATTGGTTTAAAACCTGATACCGAGCAATTAGAGGAGGTCGTGATATCCGGTGCAGGTGTAAGTAATGTGTTTGGTAACGACCGCACAGGAGCTCAAACAAGTGTTGGTAGACGAGAACTTACTACCTTACCAACAATTGCCAGATCTCAGGCAGATTTTACAAGATTAGAACCATCCTCAAGTAATGGGTCTTTTGGTGGAAGAAATGACCAATTCAATAACTTTTCATTAGATGGTGCTATTTTTAATAATCCTTTTGGATTGGATGCGGCAACGCCGGGTGGACAAACTGATGCCCAGCCAGTATCGTTGGATGCAATCGATCAGATTCAGGTATCTACAGCGCCTTACGATGTTACCGAATCAGGTTTTACAGGAGCTTCTGTAAATGCGGTAACAAAAAGTGGTACCAATGAATTCCATGGTACTGTTTACGGTTTTTGGAGGAATCAAGATCTAACAGGGAGCAAAGTGAAGGGTGAAAAAATTGCTGTACCAGATCTAACACAAGCACAATTTGGAGCGAGTGTAGGTGGACCAATAGTGAAGAACAAGTTATTTTTCTTTGCCAACTTTGAAAAAGATGATAGAGAAGATTTGGGTCAGAACTGGTTGCCTAATAGAGGAACAGGTGCTATAAACGAATCTAGGGTATTAGTAAGCGATCTTAATAATGTGAGGGACGGGTTACTAGCGATAGGCTATGATCCCGGCGCATATGAGGGTTTTATTCATCAATCGAATTCAACAAAAGGGATCTTTAAATTAGATTGGAACATTAATGATAACAACCGTTTAGCTATAATTTATAATTTTTTAGATGCCTCTAAAGAGAAACCTGCGCACCCAACAGCGATAGCTATACGGGGCCCAAGTGCCAATACCTTACAATTTGAAAACTCTGGGTACGAGATAAATAATAAATTACAATCAGTACAGCTCGAATTAAACTCAACCTTATCTGATAATGCATCAAATAAATTACAGGTTGGATATACGCATTTCGATGATTTTAGAAATCCATTTTCAACGCCCGCTCCGTCAATTACATTAACCAGAGATGGCTCGCCCTATATTATAGTAGGACACGAACCATTTTCTGTAAATAATAGATTAGATCAAAAAGTGTTACAATTTTCTGATAATATGAATTTCTTTAAAGGTGATCATACCTTTACGGTTGGATTCTCTTTTGAAAAATTCCAATTTGACAATTCATTTAACTTAACTGCATATGGATTTGACCTTTTTGGAAGCGTAGATATTGCCGATTTTGATGCGAATGCTTTCGCCGCCGCAAGAGATAATGCAGAAGCCGTTTTTGCTGCCAATAATGCTGTGCCCGAAGGAACACCAGGAGGATGGACATTATCGGAAACGAATGTAGGTCAAATGGCTTTTTATGTGCAAGATGAGTGGAATGCTTCCGATAAGTTTAAATTGACCTATGGGGTGCGCATAGATAAACCATTGTTTTTTGATTCTGCTGAGAAAGCACAGGAAGTAATAGATCGTGGTTTTGTTGTTCCAGATATACCATATGTTAATCCTAATAATGGTGAAACCGTATTTATTGATAATACGCAAATGCCAACCAACGATTGGTTAATTTCACCTAGACTTGGTTTTAACTATGATGTGAACGGCGATGACACATTCCAATTAAGAGGTGGCTCTGGTCTGTTTACAGGCCGTTTTCCATTTGTTTGGTTAGGAAATCAGATTGCAAATCCTGATGTATTCTTCCTGCAAGCAGTTGATCCTGATTATCAATTCCCTCAGGTATGGAGAACCAATATTGGTGCTGATAAAAAACTTGAAAACGGATTAATATTAACTGGTGATGTGTCTTACACTAAAGATATTAACGGTCCACATGTTCAAAACTGGGGTTTATTACCTCCATCTGAAACACTTGTTGGGGTCGACAACAGGAGAATTTATGGATCATCTGATCTGATCAATAATGCTTATGTTTTTACAAATTCTGACAAAGGTCGTATCTGGAATGCTTCTTTTAAGGCTCAAAAAACGTTTGATA
>CBDUPN010000016.1:0-31234 GCA_965369125.1 uncultured Aureibaculum sp.
TTAGGCAAAAAATAAAAGAAGTTGAAGAACGCGATAGTATAAGAAATTTTCAACCACCAGTTACCGGAGAAATTATTATGGAAACTTTTAATTTGAAACCTAGCAAAGAAATTGGTATACTAAAAGAAGCCATAAAAGAAGCTATCCTTGAAGGGGAAATTCACAACGATTACGATGAAGCATTTCATTTTATGCTAAAGAAGGCCAAGCAAATGGGATTAAAAAAGAAGAGCTAATAAAATTACAAGAGTTCAGATCCTAAATTTGGTTTTGATTAACCTTTTAAAAAATGGGTAATTATTTATTATCCAAATTAAGTAACCAAGACACACCGAATTTATCCTCGATCCAACAAAACATATCCCGAGAATCACTTGTGTCTAATGGCATATATATTTGGCCTCCTTCAGATAAATTCTTATAAAGGTTGTCTAATTCCTGTTTCGATTCACAATTTACATAGAGAGAAATGGCTGGTGTAAATGTAAAATTATGTTTAACGGCACTATCGGTACACATATATTCTTGTCCGTTCAAGGTAAAAACGGCATGCATTACGGTACCTACAACCCCGGCCTCATTATTTTTATAATGAACAAGACTTTTGATTTCTGAATTTTTGAATAGTGAAATATAGTAATTCATAGCCTCTTCGGCATTTCCATAAAACATTAAAAAAGTAATGATCTTGTTATTCATAATAACCAAATTTATGAAAAACCAAAGTAGTAAGAATTAATTATAAAGATAATTTACTTAAGATTAACTATAATATTCTGGTTTACTGTAACAATAGTGGAGGATTGTTCGTCTATTAGTTTAGATAATATCTAATCTAATAATAAATTATAAATGTTCGATATAGATCGTTGGCAAGAAATATTTGATACGATTCATAAGAATAAACTGCGCACTTTTTTGACGGGATTATCTGTCGCGTCCGGAATTTTTATTTTGGTTATTTTACTGGGTTTTGGACAAGGTTTTCAAAACGGCATTCGGAAAGAATTCGAGGCAGATGCTACCAATCGGGTTTGGGTGTGGACACAGGTTACAACCAAAGAATTCAACGGATTAAATCCGGGAAGAAATATTGTACTTCGTAATTCAAATTATGAATACGCATCCAGCGCATTTGCGGATGAACTGGAATATAAATCAGGCATCTTTAGAGTTAATGCTTCTATAAATTATAAAAACGAATCCGGATCTTACGGTGTTCAAGGTGTTGGCCCTGATTATCAGCAAATTGAAAATTGCACGATGTTAACTGGCCGATTTTTAAATCGGTTAGACATGGATAAACTGCAGAAAGTAGTAATTATTAGCAATAAGATAAAACGGGAGCTCATGAAGGAGGTAGAAGATCCTTTAAATGAATATCTCCAGTTATCGGGAATTAACTTCAAGATTGTAGGTGTTTATTCAGATGAAGGTGGAGAACGTGAAGAGAATAGAGTATATATACCATTTACCACGGCACAAAGCGTTTTTAACGGTGAGAATAAAATGGCTAATTTGTCCTTTACCTTGGCACCCCAAGATAATTTTGACGAAGCTGTTTTCGCATCAAAAAAATTCACCTCCAAACTAAAGAATTATTTGAAATCTGCCCATCAGGTGGCTCCGGATGATAATAGCGCGATTAATGTATATAGCGCGCTGGAAGAAGCAAAGAGGTTTTATACGATGACCAATAATATTTCAATGTTCTTTTGGTTTGTAGGAATTTGTACCATTATTGCCGGTGTAGTTGGAGTGAGTAATATTATGTTAATTATTGTAAAAGAAAGAACAAAAGAAATAGGAATTCGAAAAGCGCTGGGTGCTAAACCTTGGTCTATTATAGGAATGATATTGCATGAATCTATTTTTGTTACGGCTTTTTCGGGTTTTGCTGGATTAATATTGAGTATGGGCTTATTAGAAATTTTGGGTCCTAATATTGAGGTTGATTATGTATCAAACCCAACGGTAAATTTTTCAATTGCAATGACCATGGTAATTTTATTAATACTAGCCGGAGCTTTAGCAGGATTTTTCCCTGCCTACAGGGCGGCTAAAATTCAACCAATAGTAGCTTTAAGGGATGAATAATTATGTTTAGTAGAGATCGCTGGAACGAAATATTAGAAGTACTATCTGGAAATTGGTTCAGGACAGTACTAACTGCCTTTGGTGTATTCTGGGGGATCTTTATCTTAATTATTTTATTGGCAGCCGGAAAAGGATTCGAAAACGGTGTAAATCTTGACTTTGGTGATATTGCCACCAATACCATGTTTATATGGACAAGGACAGCTACTAAAGCCTATCAAGGAATGCCTAAAGACAGGCGCTTTAATTATCGCCTTGCTGACGTGGAGGACATTCGTCAGAATGTTGCAGATCTTAGATATATTTCACCGCGAAACCAGCTGGGTGGCTTTAATGGTTCTAACAATGTAGTTAGGGGAATAAAAACAGGAGCCTATGATGTTTATGGTGACTATCCCGAGATCATTAATCAAGAACCCATGGACATTACCTCCGGAAGATTTATTAATTATAACGATATTAACAATAACCGTAAAGTAGCTGTTATTGGATCTGGTGTAAAGAGTGGCTTATATGAGAAAGAAGAAGATGTTTTGGGTACTTATATCAAAATACAAGGTGTGAATTTTATGGTTATTGGCACTTATAAGAAAAAATCATCTGGCGGCGATGGGGAAGAGGATCAGAAACAAATATTTGTTCCATTCACAGCATTTTCGCAAGCCTTTAATATGAGTGACAGAGTGGGATGGATGGCCATTACGGCGGTAGATGGAACCCCCATAACGAGTATTAAAGAAAAGATATTTAATATCGTACGAAAAAATCATAAGATTCATCCTGATGATGAAAGGGCTATCGGACATTTTGATCTTTACGAAGAGTATAGTAAGGTGCAGCGGCTTTTTGCTGCGATACGGGTTATCGCTTATTTTGTAGGTACATTGGTATTATTATCTGGGGTTATTGGGGTGAGTAATATTATGCTCATAGTGGTAAAAGAACGAACCAAAGAGATTGGAATTAGAAGGTCTTTAGGAGCTTCTCCATGGAGCATTAGAGGCCAAATTCTAACTGAATCGGTATTTTTAACGATCATTTCAGGGATGGCAGGAATCGTATTTGCTTCAGTACTTATTTACTTGATTAATTTTATGATAGATAGCAATGGTCCGGTTGATATGTTTGCTAATCCTAGTGTAAGCTTAGGTGTTGTTTCCTCAGCACTGACCATTTTAGTAATTTCAGGTTTATTGGCAGGATTTATTCCCGCCCAAAATGCAATTAAAGTTAGGCCTATAGAAGCGCTTAGAACAGAATAAATGAAAATATAATAATAAAATAGAAAAATGAAAAAATCAGTCACCATATTTACTTTAGTTTTTATCATTATCACTTTTGCTGGAGCCATGTTTTATTTGTATTCAAAGAATGCTGAAGATCCGGTTGTCTTTGAAACAGAAAAGCCTTCTACAAGAACTATAGTTAAAAAAACAGTAGCAACTGGGAGCATACTTCCATTGGAAGAAGTTTTGATAAAACCCAATATTTCAGGAGTAATACAAGAGATTTACGTAAAAGGAGGTGATATTATTAAGGAGGGTGATCTCATCGCTAAAATAAAGGTTATTCCTAATTTATCATCGCTAAATAATGCAAGAAATGAAATACAAACCAACAAAATAGCATTAGACGACCAGAAAAGAAATTATGAAAGACAGAAATCATTGTTCGATAAAGGAGTTATTTCAAAACAGGATTTAGAGAGGGCAGAAGTGACCTATAAACAAGCAGAACAGTCATATATAGCCGCCAATCGTAATTATGATATCGTCCGAACCGGTTCAACCAGGGGTTTAGGAAATGCTGCAAATACTCTAATTAGGTCGACTGTTTCCGGTATGGTGCTGGAAGTTCCTGTAGAGGTTGGAAATCAGGTTATTGAAAGTAATAATTTTAATGAAGGAACTACAATTGCTTCTTTGGCAGATGTAAAAAAATTAATTTTTGAGGGAAAGATAGATGAATCGGATGTTGGAAAGATTAAG
Organism: uncultured Aureibaculum sp.; assembly: GCA_965369125.1. Taxonomy (GTDB): domain Bacteria; phylum Bacteroidota; class Bacteroidia; order Flavobacteriales; family Flavobacteriaceae; genus Aureibaculum. The sequence goes on from CBDUPN010000016.1 coordinate 4,086, forward strand.
GAGGGACTACCACTAGAAATAACAGTGGGTGCAATCGAAAATAATACCTTCGAAGCTATTTTGGACTATATTGCTCCTAAGGGAAAATTAGAGAATGGCGCAATACAATTTGAAATTAAAGGTACCCTTAAAAAACAGGACACAACTTTTATTCGAGTGGGTTTGAGTGCCAATGCTTCAATTATTTTGGCCAGGGCAGACAGCGTACTGTCTATAAAAGAGGCACTAGTGCAATTTGATAAAGAAAATAAATCGCCATTTGTAGAAATTAAAAGTGGAGATGATTTTACAAGAAAAGATGTCAAATTAGGGGTGAGTGATGGTATTTATGTAGAAATAAAAGAAGGCATATCTAAAGAAGATGCTGTTAAAGTTTGGAATAAACTTAAAATTGAAGATAGTAATACTTCTAATTAAGAAAATGCTGAGTTTATAGAAAATCATCCAAATAATTATCCATAATTACTAAGCATTAATTATTTTTTCAGAATATTACGTGCAATAACCAGCTTTTGGATTTCAGTGGTTCCTTCACCAATGGTACATAATTTAGAATCCCGATAGAATTTTTCTACAGGATAAACTTTGGTATATCCATAACCACCGTGTATTTGAACGGCTTCATTGGATATTTTTACACAGACCTCGGAGGCATACATTTTTGCCATAGCACCTATTTTAGTCACAGATTCCCCCTTATTCTTTAAATAAGCCGCTTTATGCAATAATAACTCAGACGCTTCAATTTCTGTTGCCATATCGGCAAGCTTAAAAGAAATTCCTTGAAAAGAACTTATGGGCTTGCCAAATTGTTCTCTTTCTTGAGAATATTTTAAAGATGCTTCGTATGCACCTTTCGAAATACCAAGACTTAAAGCTCCAATCGAAATTCTACCTCCATCCAGTACTTTTAAAGCCTGTACGAATCCTTCTCCTTCTTTTCCTAATAAGTTGTCTTTATGAATTCGGCAGTTATCGAAAATCAATTCTGCTGTTTCAGAAGCACGCATTCCCAGTTTATCCTCTTTTTTACCCGAAGTGAATCCGGGGGTTCCTTTCTCGATCACAAATGCTGACATGCCTCTGGAATCTCCTTTTTTTCCAGTTCGAGCAATCACAACCGCGATGTCACCACTAATACCATGGGTAATGAAATTTTTTGCACCATTAATAACATAATAATCTCCATCTTTCGCAGCAGTGGTATTCATCCCACCGGCATCAGAACCAGTATTATGTTCTGTCAAACCCCAGGCACCTATCCATTCTCCGGTTGCCAGTTTAGGTAACCACCGTTTCTTTTGTTCTACATTACTGAAACTTAATATATGACCGGTACATAATGAATTATGGGCTGCAACCGATAAGCCTATTGAAGGGTCAACCTTAGAGATCTCTTCAATGATAGCAATATATTCATGATATCCTAATCCAGAACCACCATATTCCACAGGAACAAAAACACCCATAAAGCCCATTTCACCGGCTTTTTTAAATAATGATACTGGAAATAATTGGGCCTCATCCCATTCCATTATAAATGGTCTGATCAATTTTTCAGCAAAATCTTTGGCAGATGATGCAATATGCTTTTGTTCTTCGGTATATTCGAAATTCATCATTGGTAAGCTATTTGGCTTGCAAATATAAGGCTATTCTATCAAATTTTTCAATAGGAAATCCTTCAATTTGTTTTAATTCTTCCAACGATTGAAGTTCTGCAACTTGGTCCCGGTAATCAAATATTTTTTTTGTTAATTCATAGTCTATGTATACGACCGAGAGCACTTCTTTAAAGGTGGCCGTATTCACATTGATCTTTGTTATATTTGGTTTTTCTATAACAATAAATCTTTCTAAAACCCTGTTAGCAACTTCCTTTTCTAAATTCCAAACCTCATAAAGTTGATCATTTATTGAATACCCTTTAAGTAAATTTCTATATTTTATAATACGCTGTGCTAAAGTTGGGCCGATTCCCTGAATAACCATTAAATCTTCAGCAGTTGCTAAATTCAAATCTTGTTGCACATAATTTTTATCTCCTTCTGAGTTTTTAGTTTTTGTACTATATGTTTTTGTGCTTTTTTGATTTTGTGACCAATCAGGAAATTTAAAATATGGAGCAATTGCATTAAGTAGTGAATCGCTGACTTTTGTTATTTCTTGGAACTCCTCCGTTGAATTGATATAATTACCTTGTGCCCTGTGGGATAATAACCTATCAATTTCATCTGTTGACATTCCTAATTGATAGCCTTTAAAATCAGTCAAAAAATTGGGATTAAACGGAAAGATCCTCGGTTTGCTGTTTTCAATTTCTACTAATTTTAAAGAGTCAACTTCTTCTTGAAAATTAATAATCTCCTCCGTATTTATGTTTAAAGGTTCTTGTTTCGAAAAATCGACAAAAAAAAAGATTAGCTGTAGAATTACAACAATAAAAACCAAAAATAAAATCCCATTTCGTTGGCCATTGTTATACCAGAAATGGGATTTAAAACTATTCATTTAATAATTCTTATTTGAAATAAGTGAGTTTAACGTTTATAGCTTTCAGATATTTAACCAATTCATCCCGTACCACGGGGAACAAGAAAAATAAACCTATCATATTCGGAAATACCAAGGCCAAAATCATAGCATCAGAAAAGTCGAATACCGCTTGCATGGAAGCAGCAGCTCCAATGACAATAAAGGCTACAAATAATATTTTATAGGTCATATCCGCTAATTTACTTCTGCCAAACAAGAATTTCCATGATTGTAGTCCATAGTAAGACCATGATATCATAGTAGAGATGGCAAATAGCACAACTGCCAGTGTTAATACATATGGGAACCAAGGAATTACCGACTCAAATGCCATTGAAGTTAAATTAACACCACCAACAGCTACCCCGTCTATAACAACTTGTCCTGCTCCATTACCTCCATATTCGAATATTCCTCCACTATTATAAAATATAATAACCAAGGCCGTCATAGTACATATCACGACAGTATCAATAAAGGGTTCTAGCAAAGACACCAGACCTTCAGATGCCGGATAATTCGTTTTTACTGCAGAATGCGCAATCGCCGCAGAACCGGCACCTGCCTCATTTGAAAAAACAGCCCGCCTAAATCCCGTAATTAAAACACCAAAAAATCCTCCTACACCGGCGCTTGGGTTAAATGCTTCTGAGACAATTAATGCAAGTGCGTTATCTATATAGCTGAAATTGCTAAAGATCACGATCAAACATGCTATAATATAGATCACTGCCATAAAAGGAACAATTTTTTCCGTTACCGAGGCAATTCTCTTAATTCCACCTATAATTACTATTCCCACAATAATGGCAATTACGGCACCTATTAAAGTGCCCGTATAACCACCTTGCATATTCATCATAGCAGCTAATTGCTCAGCAGCCTGATTTGACTGAACGGCGTTACCGCCGCCAAAAGATGCACCTACGCATAATACAGCAAAGGTTACGGCCAAAACTTTTCCTAATTTTTCATAACCTCTTAAGCCCAACCCTTTTCTTAAATAAAACATAGGCCCCCCATAAACGGTTCCATCAGGTCCGATATCTCTATATTTAACACCCAAGGTACATTCAACAAATTTTGTAGACATACTCAATAGCCCACAAACAATCATCCAAAAAGTTGCTCCTGGTCCTCCTATTGAAATTGCCAATGCAACTCCGGCAATATTACCTAATCCTACGGTCCCGGAAACGGCTGTTGCCAAGGCTTGAAAATGACTTACTTCACCGTCTTTACTCTCATCTCTTATCGTATCGGGGATATCTCCATCAACGATATTTATATCGGCCTTTTCGACTCCGTGATCTTTATCGATCTCATCATGTTTGCCTCTAACAACATTAATCGCTAACGGAAATCTTCTAAGATTTATAAATCTAAAGTAGATGGTGAAAAATATGGCTCCTGCTACTAAAAGTAGGACCACTAGTGGTACACCTGTTCCTGGTACAATCCAAAAAACAATACCTTCCCATGTGACTGTAATGGGTTCAAACCAATCATTAATTCTTTCATCAAGGCCTTTTTCTTGTGCGAAAGTGATATATGGAATAATTAAAAATAGTAGAGAAAGTATCCTTTTCTTCATGATGTTTTGAATTAGTTAAAAATTTCCGATTCGCAATATCATAAAAAAAAGCAGTTAGTACAAATTTTACGGATTAAATCATGTAAAGAATTAATTGAAAAGAGCTTAAACAATTAAGCCTTAATCAATCAGGTTTAATTTTCCTGAGTAATTAAGACCTCTGTAGGTATAAGATTATTGACAATAATAATTTCGCCGGCATTAGCTAAAATTACATTATCAAAAACGGTTTCGGCTTCTTTCTTAAATAAATTAATATCATCATAACGGCTAGAATAATGACCTAAGATAAGCTGCCCCACCGAGGCTTTTTTTGCAATTTTTCCGGCTTCTTCTGCAGTAGAATGCTTTGTGGTATTTGCCAATTCTTTTCGGTCATTTAAAAAAGTGGACTCATGATAAAGAAGATCGACATTTTTAATTATGCCCACAATATCAGGCTTATATATAGTATCACTGCAATAGGCATACTTTAGAGGCTTCGGAGGATCTTTTGTAAGGATCTTGTTTCTAATTATTTTACCGTCTGCTTTGACAAAATCCTTGCCATCTTTTATATTCTGATAATCACAAATTTTAATTTCAGGAAATTCGTCGATGGCAGAAATATTTAATTTTCGTTCGCCCAACTTTTCCTTAAACAAAAACCCATTTGTATAAACCCTATGCTCTAATGGAATTGTATGAACTTCAACCTTATCATCTTCAAAAATAAGTTCGCTTTTTTCATTTTCAAGTTCATGAAAAATTATTTCAAAATTCAACCATGATTTTGAAAGATTAAGTTGTAGCGTAATTATTTTTTTTAGGCCTACAGGTCCATAAATATGAAGGTCTTTTTTTCTATGCATTAAACCAAATGTAGCAATGAGTCCAATAAGTCCGAAAAAATGGTCGCCGTGTAAATGAGATATAAATATATTATCTATTGAAGAAAATTTAATTTTATATTTTCGAAGCTGTACTTGGGTTCCTTCGCCGCAATCTATTAAAAAGTGTCTATTATTTATTTCTAAAAATTGTGAAGTAGGATGAGCAAAAGTTCTCGGTGTAGCCGAGTGACAGCCTAATATGGTTAAGCTCAAGCTCATTTAATCACAATACGTTTAGAAATAATTTCAGAGTTAGTTTTTAATGAATAAATATAAATACCCGAATCGAGTTTATCCCTGAAAAAAGGAATAGTATTTAAACCATATTTTGTCGTATATTTTTGTAAATAAACTACGTTTCCTATCAAGTCTTTAACTGAAAATTCAATTTCGAAGACCGCTTCGGCCTGAAATTTAATTTTAGTTGTTACGCTAAAAGGATTCGGCGAGGCAACAATATCTTTAATGACGGTCACCATTACTAAGGGAACCTCATCATCCTGCCGCTGTTGTGAAAAAACAGCTGAAGAAATTGAAACCAATAAAATAAACAAGAGTAATTTTTTTACCATATAAGATATTTTTATTAAAATCCTAGATCACGTTCAATATTTTCCATTTCTATAATGTCTTCTGCTTCGGAAATTGTAGGAACTGTTACAATTTCATCGGGAACTTTATCCGCATCTATGCCATTGACAACAATAACAAAAGACATGCCATTATTTCTATGTTCCTCTGAATGCTGCAAAAATAGTAAGATATTTTCTGTTTTTACCCCTTTTAAATCAGAAAAGTCTAGAATTAAATTATCGTTTTTAAAGTTAATATAATTTTTTGAAAAATCAACAAAAAAATTTTCGATAGAATCTTCTTTGTTGCTGATAACCGTAGCAATATCAATTTTTCTAATATTCATATTTTCTAATTCAATTTTTAATCTGTTGGGCTAATAAATAGATAACTGCCATTCTTATTGCCACGCCGTTTTCAACTTGATTTAAAATAATAGACTGGTTTGAATCGGCGACATCACTCGTTATCTCAACACCTCTGTTAATCGGTCCCGGATGCATAATAACAATTTCCTTCTTAAGTGAGTTTAATATTTCTTTATTAATTCCAAACAACTGAGTGTATTCTCGTATTGAAGGAAAATATTTTATATCCATTCTTTCATGCTGCACTCTTAAAACATTAGCAACGTCACACCATTGTAAGGCTTTTAAGAGGTTGGTTTCAACTTCAACTCCAAGGCTGGTTATATACTTCGGTATGAGTGTTGTTGGCCCACAAACCTTTACTGTTGCTCCTTGTAATTGCAGGGCATAAATATTCGATAGTGCAACTCTAGAATGCAATATGTCACCAATAATGACAATTTTTTTATTTTTAACAGTTCCAAGTTTTTCTTTGATAGAATAAGAATCGAGCAAAGCCTGGGTTGGATGTTCATGTGCACCGTCGCCAGCATTGATTATTTTAGACTTTACGTGTTTTGATAAAAATACGCCCGCACCAACATTGGGATGTCTCATCACGATAATATCTACCTTCATAGATAATATGTTGTTCACGGTATCAATTAAAGTTTCCCCTTTTTTTACCGATGATTGGCTGGCAGAAAAATTAATTATATCTGCTGATAGCCTTTTTTCTGCTAGCTCAAATGATAATTTCGTACGTGTACTATTTTCAAAAAATAAATTTGCTATGGTAATATCACGTAATGAAGGGACTTTTTTAATGGGCCTATTGATGACTTCTTTAAAATGGGTTGCAGTTTGGAATATAAGTTCTATATCTTCTTTTTTCAGGTTTTTTGTTCCTAATAAATGATTTACACTTAACTGCTTCATTTTAATTATCTCTTAAAATATAAACGGCATCTTTTTTGTTATTTTCTAGCCAGGAAACACTAACTTTTTCTGAATTTATCACATCGACTTGCCTACCCTTATAATCGGGTTGTATAGGGAGATGTCTACTAAATCTCCTGTCGATCAATACTAATAATTCAATGGATTCGGGGCGCCCAAATGACTGGATGGCCGTGAGAGCAGACCTTATGCTTCTACCAGAGAATAATACATCATCAATAAAAACTACTTTTTTATCTTCAACTATAAAGTCTATGGAAGTATTACTCGCCTCTAATGGTTCGTTCCGACGTCTAAAATCATCTCTGTAAAAAGTGATGTCTAATTTGCCTAATTTAATATCGGTGACCTTATAATCTTTTTGTAAAATTTGCGTTAATCTATTAGCAAGAAAAATACCTCTTGGTTGTAATCCAATTAAGACAGTATTTGAGAAGTCATTATGATTCTCAATTAGTTGACACGCTAGGCGATGAAGGATGATGTGAATATCTTTCGCGTTAAGTAATGTCTTTTTTGCCATTAGAGCAGACCAAACGTTGTTTGGAATACAAAAGTACATTTTTTTTTCAATAAGTTAAACAGTTTATAACATGTTAATTAATTTGTTAACAACATTTCAACCGTTACTTCCATTAAAAATTAAGTTGTACTATTTTTAAAAAAGCAAGAAAACCTCACTTTATGCATATATTTCCAAATAATGATGATGATTTACCATTATCAAAGTTTGAGTCAATGTTAAAAACAAATAGTGTATATTTTTTTGATTCTACCGAGTTCGAAGAAATTATTTTGCATTATATGAATGTCGGGAAGATGTCGCTGGCAAAAAAGGCACTCGAATTAGGAATGAGACAGCATCCGGGTTCTGTGGCACTTAAATTGGTGTCTGTTGAGGTTTTATTATATGAGGATAAGTTGGATAAGGCAGAAAAGCTACTCATTGAATTAGAAGAAATTGAACCACTTAATGATCAAGTTTTCTTAAATAAGGCAACTTTGTTGTCAAAAAAGGATTTGCATCTAGAGGCTATTGAGGCCTTGAATCAAGCGTTATTATATACCGAAGACGAAGTTGATGTTCTATCGTTAATTGGGATGGAATATTTGTATTTGGAAGATTTTGATACTGCGCGAATGAATTTTGCAAAATGCTTAGAAGTTGAATTTGACGATTACTCTTCCTTATATAATGTTATTTATTGTTTTGATATGCTTGGGCAGCACAACCAAGCCATAGATTATTTATTAAATTATTTGGATGTTGATCCTTATAGTGAAATTGCTTGGCACCAATTAGGTAGACAATACTTTATTGTAGAGAATTTTATCAAGGCTTTGAAGGCTTTTGAGTATTCAATTTTGATTGATGAACATTTTATTGGTGCATATTTAGAAAAAGCGAAAACATTAGAGGAGCTCCAAAGATATGAGGAGGCCATCGCTAATTATCAAATTACAATTGAACTGGAAGAAGGCACTTCGTTTTCATATTTAAGGATTGGTCATTGTTATGAAAAATTGGGTGAGAACAAAATAGCACTAAAATATTATAACAAAACAGTAAAAGAAGACCCTTTATTAGATAAAGGCTGGCTGGCATTAACCAATCTATATATAAGTAACGAAAATTATCAAAAAGCCTTATATTTCATTAATAAGGCAATTCAGATTGATGAAAAAAATCCGGTGTATTGGGTTCGATATGCCGAAATTAATTTGAGATTAAATTTATTTGAAGAAGCATCGAAAGGTTTTCAGACCTGTTTGGATCTTGAAGAATACACACTGAATATTTTTGTTGCTTTAACAGATGTTCTTCATTTTATTGGTGATTTCGATGATGCGATCAAAATACTATTGAGAGCAAAAGAACTTTATGAAGACTTTGCTGAAATCGAGTATAGGCTAAGTGGATTATATTTTTTAACACAACAAGAGCAACTGGGATTATCCTTATTAGAGAACGCTCTAATTATTGATTTTGATTACCATAAAATAATTAAAGATTTGTACCCTTCTGTCTTTGAAGATAGTCGTGTTCAGGATTTGATACAAAGATTTAATAATAAATAGTCCACGATTTCATTTCTTTTTTAAACTTATAATAGCCTAATAACCATTCTAAATCTGTGGGTAAAGGATTTTTGTATAGTACTAACACCGTTGGTTCTTTCAATACATCCTTTAAATAATGTATTTCTTCTTTATTTTTTAAATCGACAAGATACTTTTTCCAATGAAGGTCTTTTTCAAACTGGGTTTCCCGTGCCAAAGAACTATGACCATTATTTAAAGAAATGATCGATTTGTTAAGCCCAAATGCAATAGAAGATTTCCTAGCATTATAAACCATCACTTCCCTATCATCTAATTTCTCAGAAATAATAAAATCTGTAATTGGTTTACTACTATTTACCGCTAATTCATTTGCCGAAAAAAATACCGAACTATTTATTAATAGTAATATGGAAAGGGCAAACGAAACGATCATAGGTTTAAAACTCGCTTCAATAGTATTCGTTCTGTAAATAAAATAAATAAATACCGCCAATAAGATTCCTGAAATTCCAATGATGATGGGAAAGTTAAAATCGACATTAACAAATAAGGTACCTATAAATGCAATTATAATAATGGAGGAAAATCCAATGATAAAATAATTAATTACCTTAAGTTTATCCACCTTAATTTTTGTTAATAAATGTGCTGTTAATATGGCTAAAATTGCATACAGGGGTAAAATATATAAAATGCGTTTAGAAGAAGAGATCGAGAAGAATATCAAAGGAATGATAGCTGTAACTATTAACGAAAAATTCAATGATCTGTGGGTAAAAGTATTCTTATTTACTTTAATTAAATAAATCAGAATTAAAAACCAGGGCAACCCTACCAATGGGGCAAATGCTAAAAAGTACCAGAAAGGTTCTGTTCGCCCAAAGGCATTTACAGAGAATCGATCAACCGTCTGACGGCCTAAAAAATAATCGATAAAAATGGGGTTTTCTAATGCCAGATAAATGAACCAGGAGGAGGAAATGAGAATGCATAATAACCAAGCCAATACATGATGAATACTCAAGGAGTATTTAGCTTTCTCAGTTCGATTGTAAAATAGAATAAAAATTACGGGAACAATAAAGACAACCGGTCCTTTGGTCAAGAATCCAATACCCAAACTTATAGTAAAGAAATAAAGCCATTTTATCAATCCGTATTTACGGTATTTTATCCAAGCATAGATACTGAGTAATACAAAAGTAGCTACAAAAGCATCTGTTGTTAAGTTTCGAGAAGATATCAAAACAATTGGAAAACTAAAATAAATGATCGAGGCCCATAAAGCAGTTTTCTCAGACTTGAATAACATCTTAGTTAGAGAATACAATAACACTAATTGAAAAAGGACGGCAATTTGTAAAAAGAAACGGGCACCAAAGGAGTTTACTCCGAATAAATAATATCCAATAGCGGTTATTTGATAGGTGAATGGCGGTTTGTGATAGTGATGAACATCTAATAGGTTAGGATGGATAAAATCGCCAGAAACAAACATTTCTCTGGCAATTTCAGCATAACGTGCATCACTGCTCTCAATAACACCATAATGCCCAACATTAATGAATAAAGCAAAAGTGCATACGATCAAGAATATGTAGAAGTAGTAGTTATTTTTCATTTTGACTTTTTAATCCTATGATAATATTTCTAAGATATACTACAAATCCAAAAGATTGTCCGAAAAATAGAACTGGATCTTTTCGAATAATTGCATAACTCAATATCATAATCGAACCAGTGATGCTTAATAACCAAAAACCTAGTGGCAAACTCGATTCCTTTCTTCTTTCAGAATAGATCCATTGGTATACAAATCTAAAAGTAAATATTATTTGGCCAATACTTCCCCAAAGTAATAAGTTTAAAGGAATATTTTCATTTCGAAATAATCGTTCTATATCTATTTGATTATTGTTAAAAGAATATATGGCGATCATAAAGGGAAACAGTATTAAAAAAATACGAAGAAATTTAGGTAATTTTTTCCATGACCCTTGTAGTTGCATATTTCTAACGTAGATGAAATAGGTCAATGATTGTCCTAACATGATGGCAAAATCATCCCGTATCCATCCATAAATGAATAATAAAAATGACGCAATTAAACTCAATTGCCAAAACAATCTCGGCGTTAAAACCTTTTTTACCTTTTCGGATTGTATCCACTGCAATAAAAGCCTTGCAGAAAATAAAAGCTGGGCGGTGAAACCTATGACATAAACGAACGAATTATATGATAACCATTCGTTCATGTATCAATATTGGTTTTTTCAATGGTATAGTTAATATATCGGTTGCGCATCCATCGATAAGCAAAGGCGTCTTGAAGTGGTTTTATAGATCTGTTGAAGATATTGAATTTAGATTTTCCCGCCATGCGCTCAAAATGTTGGACTTCAATTTGTTTGATCTTACCTCCTTGCAATTGAATTAAAGCAGGAATAAATCTATGCATGCCATTAAAAAATGGAATTTTTTTAGCAATATCAGTATGTATAACCTTTAAAGGACAACCGGTATCTATGATACCATCATTTATCAACCCACGCCTGATGCTATTTGCTATTGTTGATTGAATCCTTTTGTTCAGCGTATCTTTTCTTTTTCCTCTAAATCCTATTACCGCATCGTAGTGATCAATATGTTCAAGTAATAGGTCAAAATCAAAAGGGGAGGTCTGAAGGTCGGCGTCAATATACCCAATGAGTTCGGTTTTACAATGATCAATACCCGCTTTTATGGCAGTGCTGAGGCCACAGTTCTTTTCAAACTTCAAATATTCATAATTCGAATTTTTAGCGCAGAGGTCAATAATTTTGGCAAAACTGCCATCGGTAGACCCATCATCTATAAAGAGTAATTTACTCTTCGTTTTGCTCTTAGAAAAATACTTGTTAAAAGTGGTTGAAATTCTCTCCAGATTATCAATTTCATTAAATACCGGAATGATTATGGTCATTCTATAATTCATTAGATCTTTTTAGTTTGGCCAGTGGACAAATGTACAAATAATTCAACGATGACTACCGGCAAAAAACTAATAACAATTTGACTATATTTGAACTCTAAAATTAATAAATGAAACGTAGCTTAAAAGATTATTTCACTATTTCACTTAAAGGAATAGCTATGGGAGCTGCTGATGTAGTTCCGGGTGTTTCTGGTGGAACAATCGCCTTTATCTCCGGTATTTATGAAGAACTTTTAGAAACCATTAATTCCATAAATTTCAAGGCATTAAAAATTCTAAGGACAGATGGTATAAAGGCTATGTGGAAAGCAATAAATGGGAGTTTTTTAATTTCCTTATTGCTAGGCATAGCGATTAGCATTTTGTCTTTGGCTAAAATCATTAAATGGTTATTGGAAAATAAACCAATTTTAGTTTGGTCCTTTTTTTTCGGACTTGTATTAGCGAGTATTTTTTACATCGGTAGGCAGATAAAGTATTGGAATATTTTGACCATCATCTTACTTATTTTAGGTGCACTTTTAGCATTTTATATAACCATGCTTCCGCCTTTGTCTAATAGTTATTCTTCACATTGGTTTATGTTTTTTGCTGGTAGTTTGGCGATTTGCGCTATGATCTTACCTGGTATCTCTGGTAGTTTTATCCTATTGCTATTGGGTGCCTATAAGCCAGTACTAGACGCCCTTCATGATAAAGATATCAAGACTATTCTAGTGCTAATTTCAGGTGCAATAATTGGCCTACTAACCTTTTCAAGGCTTCTTAAATGGATGTTTGAAAAGTACAGGAATTTAACCTTGGCTGTTTTAACTGGATTTGTTGCAGGCTCGTTAAATAAAATCTGGCCATGGAAAAGAGTTTTAGAATCTGAAGTTTTTAATGGTAAATTAAAAATAATTCAAGAAGAAAGCATATCTCCTTTTATGTATGAAGGAAATCCGGAAGTATTATGGGCGCTGCTTTTGGCTATCATAGGAATGTTGGTAATTGTTTTACTAGAAAAATCGGCCAATTTAAAAGAAAATTAAAATATGGCTAAACAAAGGACTTTTTCCGATAAAGTATTTCTTTTCATTAAGGGATTAGCCATGGGAGCCGCCAATAAAGTGCCGGGAGTTTCGGGTGGTATTGTGGCCTTTGTAACAGGTTTTTATGAAGAACTTATTTATTCCTTGCAAAAGGTCAATGGCAAGGCTTTTAAGCTGTTATTCAATGGAAGATTTAAGAGTTTTTATCAATATACAAATGCCCAATTTCTATTTTTAATTTTTGCCGGTAGTATATTTAGTTATTTCTCTGTTTCTCAAGTATTAGATTATTTGATAAGAAATTATGAGCTATATGTTTGGAGCTCTTTTTTTGGGATGATCATCGGTTCGATATATTATATTAGTAAACAGTTTAATGATTGGAGACTGAATAATATTATTGGAATAGCTGTGGGTATTTTACTCGGTGTTTTTATAAGTTTCCTTGAACCAGCTAAAGAAAATGATAATTTATTATTTGTTTTCTTCTGCGGAATAATAGGAGTTACGGGGATGACATTACCGGGTTTATCAGGATCTTTTATTTTAATTTTATTAGGTAACTATGTCTTATTGCTGGTTGATTCTGTGAATATGTTATTCAGGTCAATTGCTGATGTGTTCTCTGGTAATTTTGATTTTTTAAGGGATGTGGTAAGAATAAGATATTTAAAAATCGTAGCCACTTTCGGTTTGGGATCGGCTTTTGGGTTGGTATTTACTTCTCAAATTTTAGCCTATGTATTAAAAAGGTGGCATCAATTGGTAACGGCTGTAATTATTGGATTTATAAGCGGTTCACTTGGAATGGTATGGCCTTGGAAAAAAGAGGTTTATAAATTAGTTGACGGAAAATTTCTTTATGATTCGAAGGGGAACAAAGTAGTGGAGAACTTTAAGCGATATAAACCAGATATAGCAGACACCGAAACATGGATTGCCATAGGATTTATCCTCGTTGGAATTATAATTATTTTATTGATTGATTTATATGGGAAAAGATCTAAAGCCAAAGCATAAATTCGGTTTAATTGGAAAAGATATTTCTTATTCTTTTTCTAAGAACTATTTTACTCTTAAATTCAAAAAACTTGGATTAAACGATTATGAATATGTTAATTTTGATCTAAAATCAATTGATGAATTTAAAGACCTTATAAGTAAGGAATTAAAAGGCCTAAATGTTACCATTCCTTATAAAGAAAGTATTATAAATTTTCTAGATGAAATAGACGACGAAGCCAAGTTAATAGGTGCCGTAAACACGATTAAAATTGATAAAAGGGGAAGGCTAACAGGATTTAATACTGACGTATATGGATTTGAAGAATCCTTAAAACCGAAACTAAAAAAGTCTCATAAAAAGGCCTTAGTTCTGGGGACGGGTGGAGCCTCAAAAGCAGTTTGCTATGTGTTGGATAAACTCAAAATTGATTATTTATTAGTATCCCGATCCCCGGAAAAGACACAAATTTCATATACCGATCTAAACAGATCGCTGTTAGAAAAATATACTATTATTATTAATTGCACTCCACTGGGTACTTATCCAAAAGTAGAGGAATATCCTAAAATACCTTACGATTGTATTACAAAAAAACATTTGCTATATGATCTTATTTATAATCCAGAAAAGACACGATTCTTAAAAGAAGGAGAAAAGAGGGGAGCGGATATAAGTAACGGACTGAAAATGCTAGAACTTCAAGCCGAAAAATCGTGGAAAATTTGGATGGCTTAAAAGAGTCATTATTTACGCAACTATTAACAATATAGCGCATCTTCAATTATAAATACTTTTGCATGTTGTACAAGCAATTAGTATATTTATGTGCTTTTTTTAAAAAGAGGAACCTTAAACATTTAAAAAAATGTTAGACGAGAATACAGAAAATTTAAATACGGAAAAACTTACAGATGATGCTGCTTCTCTAACGAAATCTGAGAAACTTGAATCGGTCGAAAAAACTACTTCAAAAACCAAAAAAGAGAAGAAAATAGCGGCGGATGATCCTGAGAAAAAGGTTAAGGAGAAAAAAGAAAAATCTTCCGTGGTAAAGATCGAAAAAAAGAAAGCTGAAAAAGACGTAGTTCAAGAGCAAAAGGAGAATGTTGAATCTGATAAAAAAGAAGATAATAAAAGCCAAATTGTAGAAAAAATTGAGTATGACAGTTTGACTTTAGAACAGCTTGTTCAGGAATTACAAAAACTGCTAAAAGACGAAAATATACAAAACATAAAAAATAAAGTAGAGAAAATTAAGGTTAGCTTTAATAAGAAATTCTCGGAGCTTTTAATTGAAAAGAAAGAAGCTTTTTTAGCTGAGGGAGGCAATGAAATAGACTTCCATTATACAAATCCTTCAAAATCCTTATTTAAAGATTTACTTTTCGAATTTAAAACAAAACGCCAACGTTTTTATAAACAACAAGAAGAAGAGCAAAAAGAAAATTTAATAAAAAGATTGGCTCTAATTGAAGATTTGAAGGAACTGATAGATAATGCTGAGCCAGAAACCATGTATGGTCATTTTAGAGAGATCCAAGATAAATGGCGCGTCATTGGTAAAATTCCAAGAGCGAAGTATAACGATACATGGAGAACATACCATCATCACGTTGAACGCTTTTACGATCTATTACATTTAAGTAATGATTTTAGAGATTTAGATTTCAAACATAATTTAGAGGAGAAGTTAAAATTAGTTGAAAAAGCTGAGGAATTAGCCGAAAGTGACGATCTGAACATAGCATTTAAAGAATTACAAGTGCTTCATAAATTATGGAAGGAAGAAATTGGACCCGTTGCAAGAGAACATAGAGAAGAAATTTGGGAACGATTTAGTAATGCTACAAAAAAAATTCATGACAAAAGGCATGACTTGCAGCGAAATCTAGAGGCAAAATATGAAGATAATATCATCTTAAAAAGGGAAATCATTGAAAAGATTTCAAATTTGGTAAATGATGAAACAATAAATTCTCATAAGGCATGGCAACAAAAAATCAATGAGCTGGAATTATTGCGACAAGAGTTCTTTAAAATCGGAAAAGTTCCAAGAGCCGTAAGCGAGAAGATTTGGGGGGAATTTAAAGAAGCTACCAGGAAATTTAATAGGATAAAAAATAACTTTTATAAAAGCATAAAGAACGAGCAACATGAGAATTTGAATAAAAAAAATGCGCTTGTTGAAAAAGCTGAAGCTTTAAAGGATAGTGAAGATTTCGATAATACAACCGAAATTATGAAGCAAATTCAAGCAGAATGGAAAACCATTGGGCATGTGCCTAGAAAGTATTCTGATAAAATTTGGAAACGTTTTAAAGATGCATGCAACCACTATTTTGACAGACTGCATAATACTCAGGATGAAGCGAATAAAGACCAAGTTGATGTTTTTAATAAAAAGAAGGATCTATTAAGCAATCTCAAAAGTCAGGCCGAAGGAACGGATAAGCTAACGATAGATGTTATTAATACTTATGTTGACGATTGGCAAAAGCTTGGGAAGTTACCGAGCAATATGAGACATTTAGATGCTAAATTCAATAAATTTGTTTACAGTCTTTATGAGAAATTAGATCTAGACGAAAAAGAAATTTCAATGCTAAAGTTTAAAAATGTTGTAAATACTTATTTAGCTAATAATAACGCCCGTAAATTAGATAGTGAACAGTTATTTGTGCGAAAAAAAATAGACGAACTTACACGTGAAATTCAACAGTTAGAAAATAATGTTAGTTTCTTCTCAAATGCGGAAGACGATAATCCTTTATTAAAAAATGTGCATAATAATATAGATAATTATAACAAAGAATTAGAAATCTGGAAAACTAAATTAGATTATCTTACGAATATAGAATATTAAAAAAAATCTTGCTCGAAGCAAGATTTTTTTTAGTATTAGCCTACCATCTTATTATTACACTACCCCAAGTAAATCCGCTTCCAAATGCGGCAAGAACAACGAGATCGTTATCTTTAATTTTTCCTTTTTCCCAAGCTTCAGATAGGGCTATTATAATAGATGCGGCAGTTGTATTGCCATATTCCATAATATTATTATAAACCTGGTCGTCTCGTAATTTAAATTTGCTTTGAACAAATTGGGAGATGCGTAGGTTAGCCTGATGAGGTATAAATAGGTCTATGTCTTTAGCATTTAACTTATTGGCTGTTAATCCTTCAATAATCACCTCACTAAAACGAACTACTGCATTTTTAAATACAAATGTGCCGTCCATATAGGGAAAATACGAAGTGTCTTCTTCTGTTGAACTTAAAATCTCTGGAACCCAATGTTTAATACTTGGTCCCAACACCGTTAATTTCTCGGCATATTTTCCTTCACTATGTAAATGAGACGAAAGTATTCCTTTAGTATTATCTTCTGTTCTGGTCAATACGCAAGCACCGGCTCCATCCCCGAAAATAACAGTGACTCCTCTTCCTCTCGTAGTTTTGTCGAGACCGTTAGAATGGTATTCAGCTCCAATCACTAATATATTCCTATACATACCTGTTTTAATGAACTGATCGGCGGTAGCTAGGGCATATACAAATCCCGAACACTGATTTCGTACATCGAGTGCTCCAATGGTTGGCATTTCAAGAATATCTTGGATCTGTACGCCACATCCAGGAAAATAATAATCGGGACTTAAAGTGGCGAATACAATAAAATCGATATCATCCTTGGTTAATCCTGCTCTCTCGATGGCTATTTTAGCTGCTTTGGCACCCATTACGGCTGAAGTATCCTCACTGCCTTCCGGAATCCAATGCCTTTGTTTTATACCCGTCCGCTCTTGAATCCATTCATCACTGGTATCCATAATTTTTGAAAGATCATGGTTCGTTACTATGTTATCCGGGACATAGAAACCAAGACCGATAATTTTAGAATTATACATAATTGCTCATTTGATTTTTCGTACTTTTATAAACCTATTAACTGCAATTTAAAGATTAATAATAATATTTATCTAAATCTAATTATAAATCTTTACATATTAGAATTATTAATGCGTCAATATTTCACAAATCTAAATTAAAAATAAATGAAAAAATTATTTACTGTCGTGTTTTTATTGGGCCTTATTGTTACAATTAAAGCACAAGAGAATATTACCTATCAGAAGCCATCTGATGAGATACTCACATTAGTGAATGCACCGTTAGCGCCATCTGTTTTAACAGATGATGAAAATGAATATATGATATTTCTTTACCGAGATCAATTCAAGACCATAAATGAACTTTCAGAGCCTGAATTAAGATTGGGTGGTTTACGTATTAATCCTAGAACAAACATAGGAAGCAGAACTAATTATTATAATAATTTAAGTATTAAAAAAATTCAGGACAATGAGGTAAAGCAGGTTATCGGATTGCCTGAAGATGCTAGATTAGCCAATTTGAACTGGTCACCAGATCAGAAAAAAATTGCATTTACAAATACGACGACCCAAGGTGTAGAGGTTTGGATATTAGATATACTAAGTACGAAATGTACTAAACTTACAGAGGCCAATGTAAATGCCAATATGCGTGACGTCATCAATTGGTTCAAGGATGGAAGTGCCATTCTGGTAAAAATGATATCAGACAAAAAACAAGATTTAATTAATACATCTGAGGCCGTGCCATCAGGGCCGACAATATCTACCAATGATGGAAAGAAAGCCCAAAACAGAACCTATCAAGATTTATTGAAAAATAAAAACGATGAACATAACTTTGAGCAATTGGCATTATCAGATATATATAAAGTACACCTCAATGGTCAATCTGAAAAATGGTTAGATAGTAATATGTATGGCTCGATTAGTTTTTCTCCCGATGGAGAATATGTTATGGTTACCACAATTAAAAAGCCCTTCTCATATTTGGTACCGTATTATAGATTTCCATCCGAAACAACCATCTATACTAAGGATGCTAAAAAAGTTGAAACGGTTCTTCAAGTTCCGCTCATCGAAGATCTTCCCAAAGGTTTTATGGCAGAGCGTACAGGAAGACGCGATTTCTCATGGCGTGCGGACAAAGCATCCACATTGATATTTGCAGAAGTGCTGGACGGAGGTGATCCAGAAAATGAGGTGCCATATAGAGATGAAATATTTACACTTGAGCCACCTTTTAATGGAACACCAAAAAGCATATTAAAAACCAAAAATAGGTTTTCTAATATTCAGTGGGGTAATGATAATATTGCCATCGCTAACGATTATTGGTGGAATAATAGAAATATAAAAACTTATGTTTTTAATCCAAACGATGCTACTAAAGAACCGATTATTATTAGCGACCGAAACTATCAGGATGTATATAGTGATCCCGGAAATTGGGTAACAAAAAAGAATAATTTTGGAAACTATGTCTTGGCATTAGAAGGAAATAATGCCTTTTTAATCGGTGACGGTTTTTCAGAAAAGGGACAATTTCCATTTGTTGATAAAATTAATTTATCGACTCAAAAGAAAAAACGGTTATACGAATCTAAATACACGAATAAATTAGAAGATCTAAGAGAGTATAAACCAAAAAAGGATCAACTTTTAGTGAGGATAGAATCTAAAAACGAATATCCCAATTATTATCTCCGAAATCTAAAAAATAATAAACTAACACAGATTACTTTTTTTAAAAACCCATTCGAAAGTATTCAAAATGTGCATAAAGAGGTCATCACTTATAAAAGGGATGATGGCTTGGAGTTAACGGGAACATTGTATCTGCCAGTTGGATATGATAAAAATAAGAAAGAAAAATTGCCAATGATCCTGTGGGCATATCCCAGAGAGTTTAAAGATAAGGCCAGCGCATCCCAGAATACGCAAAACCCTAATGAATTTACCTATCCATATTATGGTTCGCCAATATATTGGGTAACCAAAGGATATGTTATTTTAGACGATGCCGCATTTCCGATAATCGGGGAGGGTGATGAGGAGCCGAATGATACGTTCAGGAAACAATTGGTAGCGAACGCGAAAGCAGCCATCGATGCCGTTGATAATATGGGATATATTGACAGAGACCGCGTCGCGGTTGGCGGGCATAGCTATGGTGCTTTTATGGTCGCAAATTTATTATCACATTCTGATTTATTTGCAGCTGGAATCGCCCGTAGTGGTGCTTATAACAGAACCCTTACACCGTTTGGTTTCCAGCGTGAAGAAAGAAATTATTGGGAAGCTCCGGAAGTATATTACAATATGTCACCATTTATGCATTCCGATAAAATGAAAACCCCATTATTATTAATTCATGGTGAAGCAGATAATAATTCGGGTACATACCCGATGCAGAGCGAACGCTATTTTAATGCCTTGAAAGGTTTAGGAGCAACTGTAAGATTGGTAATTCTTCCGAAAGAGAGCCACGGATATAGGGGTAAAGAAAGTATTTTACATTTACTTTGGGAGCAAGATCAATGGCTCGAGAAGTATGTAAAGAACAAGGATAATGTACCAGAAAATGGAATCAACTAAATAAAAAAACCGCCTTTTGGCGGTTTTTTAGTGTCAGTTTGTCACATTTTATAACTTGGCATTTTTGTTGACATAGTTCAAGCAAATAAACTTTAATTAAAAATCTATATTATTATGGCAAAAGGAACAATTAATGTTTCGGTTGAAAACATATTTCCATTAATTAAGAAATTTTTGTATTCAGATCATGAGATCTTTTTACGTGAATTGATATCGAATGCAACGGATGCTACGCTCAAGTTGAAACATATATCAACTTTGGGTGAATCAAAAGTGAAGTACGGAAACCCTCAAATAGAAGTTAAGATCGATAAAAAAGGCAAAAAGCTTCATGTGATCGATCAGGGGATTGGAATGACAAAAGAAGAAGTAGAAAAGTATATTAATGAAATTGCTTTTTCTGGTGCGGAGGAGTTCTTAGAAAAGTATAAAGATAGTGCTAAAGATTCTGGTATCATTGGTCATTTCGGACTTGGTTTTTATTCTTCGTTCATGGTTGCAGATAAGGTAGAGATCATTTCTAAATCATACGAAGCTAAAAAAGACGCTGTTCACTGGACTTGTGATGGGTCACCCGAATTTACGCTTGAAAAAGCAGATAAGAAAGACAGGGGTACAGAAATTATTCTTCATATAGCAGATGATTCTACAGAATTCCTAGAAGAGAACCGTATCAATGAACTATTATTAAAATATAATAAGTTCATGCCGATACCAATTAAATTTGGAACTCGAGAAGAAACATTGCCATTACCAAAAGATGCAGCTAAGGATGCCAAACCTAAAACAAAAAAGGTTGATAATATCATCAATAATCCAACTCCTGCATGGACCAAACAACCTACAGACTTAAAAGACGAAGATTATAGCGCCTTTTATAGGGAATTGTATCCTATGCAATTTGAAGAACCATTATTTAACATTCATTTGAATGTTGATTATCCTTTTAATTTAACAGGGATCTTGTATTTTCCTAAATTGACCACCAATTTAGATATTCAAAAAGACAGGATACAGCTTTATCAAAATCAAGTGTTTATTACTGATAATGTTGAAGGTATTGTACCCGACTTTTTACAAATGCTAAGAGGCGTTATTGATTCTCCAGATATCCCTCTAAATGTTTCCAGAAGTTACTTACAGGCCGATCGAGAAGTTAAAAAAATTGCCAGTTATATAACGAAGAAAGTAGCCGATAAACTGCAATCATTATTTAAAAATAACAGGGAAGAATTCGAAAAGAAATGGAATGATATAAAGATCGTTATTGAATACGGAATGCTTTCGGAACCTAAATTCTTTGAGAAGGCGCAAAAATTTGCTTTATATCCAACAGTCGATAATGCATATTTCACTTTTGACGAACTTAAAGAAAAGGTTAAAGACGTACAAACAGATAAAGAAGGCAATTTAATTGTGTTGTATACAACCAATGCCGATGAACAACATAGTTATATTGAGGAGGCTCAAGAAAAAGGTTATGAAGTTCTGTTGCTCGATTCTCCAATAGTTGCTCATTTGATTCAGAAGTTAGAAGGCGAAAATGAAAAAGTTAAATTTTCAAGAGTCGATGCCGACTTTATGGATAACTTAATTAAAAAAGAAGAGGAACAGATCTCAAAGCTAACAGATGATGAGAAAGGTAAACTAAAAGAAATAGTTGAAGGAATTGTTCCTAAAGACAAGTATACAGTTCAATTAGAAGCTTTAGACTCCAAAGCGAATCCATTTGTGATTACCAAGCCAGAATTTATGAGACGTATGAAAGAAATGAGCCAGACCGGTGGCGGCGGATTTATGGGAATGAATAATTTTCCTGAAATGTATAATCTAGTAGTAAACACCAATAATGACTTGATGCAAAAGATATTAAAAGCAAAAAGTAAAAGAGAGGAATATGTGAATCAGGCATTGGATCTCGCGAAATTATCGCAGAATTTATTACAGGGCAAAGACCTCACCAAATTTATTAAAAGAAGTTTTGAATTGATGAAATAAACTTCAAAATTAAGATCATAAAAAAACCGCTCATTGGGCGGTTTTTTTTATTCTACAAGAAATTCAAAATATGTGTTGGGATAGGGTTCCTTTTCTAAAGTAAAATGCCACCATTCTTTAGGGTGGGGTTTAAAACCATGTTTCATCATCCTGCGCTGTAACATCAATCGAATAGCGCGCTGATTTTTTGTAATATTGGTATAACTAATCCAAGATCGTTTGTCGAATAGGTCATAAGGCCCTCCTAGATCTAATATATGTCCGGTTTTTAATGAAACAATGGTCACATCGACTGTGCTTCCTCTGGTATGGCCAGATTTTGCGGCAATATATTCTTCTTTAAAAAGGTCTTTTTTATCAATATTTGGGTAAAATTGTTCCTTCATTTTGGTGTCCGTAGAATCTTGTGCCCATCTAACAAAATGATCAACAGCCAGTTGCGGCCTATAGGCATCAAAAACAAGTAGACCAAACCCCAGTTTTTCAAATTCATCCTGAACTTTTTTAAGTGCAACAGCGGCTTCTTTAGTTAAAATACATTTAGGCCGAATATAACCATCAATAGGTTTACCAACGAAGTTATTTGAAGAATAGTAACGCAAATCTGTGCGTAAATTTGGAATCATTTCTTTTACATATACAAACCCCTCAGGCATTTCATCAGGATCATACTGAGCATTTGTATTTTCGGAAATAACAATAATTAAAACTAATATTATAAGTTTTAAATAATGTAAGGTTTTCATTAGAGTTAATCTTTATAGGGTTAAGAATGTAACGTGAAACTCACCAATATATTTTAATAAATAAGTTTGGAGGATAACAAGGCGTTTAGTACGACTGGAATTATTTTTAACATTTAGCAAAAATATAGATTTTAATTTTATTAAATTCCTCTTAACTTAAGAGGTTAGTTTTTTGCTTATAAAGTATAATCATTATATCTTTAAAAAGTTTTATTTGATAATGGATAATAAATTAATTTCTAAAAAAAAGCCTTCCTTTCCAATAACAAAAAAGTTATCTGAATATTTATCGGAACAAGGTAGAAACATAAAAATTCCTATTTTTTATGATGATCTTCTGCGGTTTCAAGGTGCTATAGAGATCATTGACGAAAATGGGAATGATACCCTTTGGGTTAGCACCTATTTTGCCGAACACGAACGAGAAGAGATAGAGCGAAATCTTAAAATGGTTTATACCATATTGCATTCTGATGGCACAGACTCTATTCTTCCTTACTTAAATATCGATAGTATTGATTTTTGCACTTTTGGTAATTCAAAACCATTCAGAATAAAAGTTAGAAACATATTAAACGACAATTATATTTTTTTATACGTTAAAAAAGCCGATGCTTCAAGGGTATATGGATTAGAATTAGAACATTTATTATCACCTAATAACATTAACTTTTTAGTGCACCAAGATACCTTGATAGAAGAGCATATTTCCGGTATTCCTGGTGATATTTTTATCGAAGATTATTTAGATGATTGTTCAGAACAAGACAAAAAGGCATTGGCGAAAGAGTTTGTAAAATTTAATGAAAGATGTTTTGTTCGATTATTGGGAGATATGCGATCTTATAACTATGTGATGGTATTAACGCATGATTTTGATAGAATTCAATATCGTATCAGAGCTATTGATTTTGACCAGCAAAGTTATGAAGGAAACCCAAAAGTATATAAGCCACAGTTTTTAAAAGAAAATAATAAGCTGGTTGATATGACAGCAAAATTGTTGCGCGAGGAATCCATCGAGCAATATATTAAAGAAGAAAGGTCTTTATTGGCGAAAAGAGCC
The DNA here is from genome assembly GCA_965369125.1 of uncultured Aureibaculum sp. Taxonomy (GTDB): domain Bacteria; phylum Bacteroidota; class Bacteroidia; order Flavobacteriales; family Flavobacteriaceae; genus Aureibaculum. Next base: position 28,343 of record CBDUPN010000016.1, read on the forward strand.
ACGAGTGAAAAAGAAAGACTTAGCGATCTTATAAAGTGTATGCGTAAGGACCATATATCAACGCCTGAGAAAATTGAGCAATTGAAGATAGGTTTATTCGAATTAACGGGTGATGTTAATTTTAAAAAATCAACCAATATGGGAGATATTTTAAAAAGTGCATTGGATTTTATAACCAGAAATTACAAAAGTTTAAATCCGTTTATTATCCGATAAAGAAATATCTATTTCAAATTGATTGATTATTTGAAAATGTCATTTAGTAATTTGGCAAGCCTTATTCCACCCTTTTGCAGCTGTTTTCTTACGGTGCCAAAATGATCATAAGAATATCTGTATCTTAGATTTTCACCAACCTCCACTGAGGCGTAGGTTGTTTTAGATAGTTCATGTGTATCATGCACCCAATCTACAATAGAGCCACTTTGAATAGCCTTTATTTGTTCTTTAGAAAGATCTTCAGTGTTATCTGCCAATTCTAAATAACTCATTTTCCATTCTTCGATCATGTTTTCATCCCACACCCTGTGCAAATTTGTGCCTCTGCCAAACCATTGAACTTGAATGGTATTGCCACCTTTATCTTCAGCCCTGCCTATATGCATGGGTTGGTGGAGGTCACCAATAAAATGCACTAATAGTTTTAAATAAAACACCTTATCCTCTTCAGAACTGTTGTCATCTTTAAGGACAGAAATACATTTATGAATACCCGTTACGAGATCTCCCTTGGGATTTTTCTCAGATTCTTCATACTTAGAATCTAAAGGCATATTAACATAGTGCCAGGTGTAAAAATCGTTATATCTTTTATCTGATTTAATTTCATCACCATAGGTAGAAACAAATGCCAGACTTTGCCCTTTCAGTAATTTATCAATTTTACGTAAAGCCTTTTTAGTGAGGTGATTTTCTGCAATTTTTCCAGTAGCCCTGTGACCTGTTGGACCCCATTCCGGCGAGGTGTATGCGTAGTTGGTGGCGAATAAAAAGCAAAAAGTTAAACTAATAATCGATGTCTTCATTATGATCTAATTTTTTGCTAAGGTAAAAATTTAGTTTGTTAAAATATTTGGAAATGTAAAAAAATATGTCATATCTTTGTGATATCAAAATAATATCATTATAAATTAATACATCATGAAAGAAGAAAAAACAATTGTACCGGCAAATGGATACTTAATGCTATTTATATTTTTAATACTATTTATCGGAGGTATCACATCCATTATCGTATTACAAAACCCATGGTTTATAGTCTCGGTTGTACTTGCCATTTTTTTGGCGCCGGGATTTATTATGGTCCAACCGAATAATTCAAGGGTATTATTATTATTCGGAAAATATATAGGCTCTGTTAAAAAGAATGGATTTTATTGGGTGAATCCGTTTTATACAAAAAAGAAGATTTCATTACGTGCCAGTAATTTCGATAGTGAAAGATTAAAGGTGAATGATAAATTAGGGAATCCTGTTATGATAAGCACCATTCTAGTATGGCGGGTTGAAAACACCTATAAAGCTGCTTTTGATGTAGATAATTATGAAAATTTTGTAAGAGTACAAACAGATGCTGCCGTAAGAAAACTGGCGAGTATGTATCCCTATGATAATTTTGCAGATGAAGGGCACGTTGAAGACATTACGCTCAGATCAAGTGTGAATGAAGTAAGCGAGGCCTTGGAAAAAGAAATTGACGAAAGGCTGTCTATAGCGGGAATTGAAGTGTTAGAAGCCCGTATAGGGTACCTGGCCTATGCTCAGGAAATTGCCAATGCTATGTTAAAAAGACAACAAGCAACTGCCATAGTCGCTGCACGTCATAAGATTGTAGAAGGTGCCGTTAGCATGGTAGAAATGGCCTTGAATGAATTAAGTAAAAAACAAATTGTTGATCTTGATGATGAACGCAAAGCAGCCATGGTTAGTAATTTGATGGTAATATTATGTGGAGATAAGGATGCCTCTCCTGTTTTAAATACCGGTACTTTAAATCAATAGTCATATGAAAGAATATAAAATTTTAAAGAAACCATTTAGTTGGTCTAAAGGTCACCAAAAATTTGAAGATGAGTTAAATAAATTTGCGCATCAAGGATGGTGTGTTATTAATATAAGTTTTAATGGTACCCAAGAGATTGCACTATTAGAACGGGATAAAAACAGATAGCATATTTATATGCAAATATCCATAGGCCGATATGTAATTTAAGATAAAGTTATAATCTATGAAGATTTTTTTAGAAGAACAGAGATTTGCCCAGCTTTGGTTACACATATTACTCATTGTTAGTTTTATGATCCCATTGGTTATGATAACCATTGAGTTGTTGCAAGCTAACGGCGAGAGCGAAGAGGCTCAAGTAAGCCTTTTTGTATTAATTGGTGCTTTTATTTTGATATATGGTATTATCCTTTCTATGAAACTCAAATTTCGAATTGATGAGGAAGGAATTTATTATAGGTTTATACCTTTTCATTTTTCTGACAGATTTCTGCCTTGGAATAAGATCTCTAAAGCTTATGTTAGAAAATATAATGCCATTTATGAATATGGTGGTTGGGGATTAAGAATGGGGTTTTTTAGAAAAAAAGGAAGTGCTATAAACGTAAGCGGAAATATGGGATTACAATTAGAATTAAAAAATGGCAAAAAGTTATTAATTGGCACTCAAAAAGAAGCAGAAGTAGAAAGGGTATTAAAGACATACCAGAGTAAAATTCATAATTAATGTAATTACTAACCTTATGAATTCAGATAAATAATGGCAAAGAAAAAAGCGTTCGCATTACGGATCAATGAAGATATGCTCAAAGCTATTGAAAAATGGGCTGCTGATGAGTTTCGCAGTACTAATGGGCAGATAGAATGGATGCTTCATAAAAGTCTAA